>JADJEH010000010.1 GCA_016702305.1 bacterium | reverse complement strand
TTGGCGCTGGTGGTTTCGGCGTCGTCGGTGCTGGCGCAAGATTGGTCGCTGGATAATTCGCATTCGTCGGTGAACTTCGCGGTGTCGCACTTGGTGGTGTCGAAGACGCGCGGTGAGTTCAAGGACTACACGGGTAGCGCGAGTTTCAATCCGGCGTACATGTCCACGACTAAGGCGAATTTCACCGTGCAGGTGGGTTCGGTGGATACGCGCGATGAGAAGCGCGACGGCCACCTGAAGAGTGCGGACTTTTTTTGACGTCGAGAAATTTCCGACCATGACGTTTGTGTCGAAGAGCGCGAAGCAGACGGCACCGGGCAAGGCACGTTGACGGGTGATCTGACGATTCGCGGCGTCACGAAGGAAGTGACGTTCATGTTGGACGGTTTTAACAGCGAAATCGCAACGCCGTGGGGCGCGAAGGTCGTGGGCGGCAAGGCAACGACGACGATTAACCGTCAGGACTTCGGCGTGAGCTGGAATAAGACGCTCGATGCGGGCGGTGTGGTGGTGGGTGACGACGTGGAAATCACGCTCGAACTCGAGTTCAATCGCCCGGCGTAACCCACTTGAAAAGTGGGCAACGTTGCCGGTGGCGCCCGCTTGAACGCGGGGCACATTGCCGCTGGCGCGCCCGCTTGAAAGCGGGGCACAATGCCGCTGGCGCGTGGCGTTTGGCGGATGTGTTCGAGAACTTGACCCCCCTTTATCCCCCCGCGCATCGCGGGGGGAGAGAAGAAAAGCCCCGGACCATTTTGGTTCGGGGCTTTTTGTTTTGAACTGTGAGACCGGGTGTTGTAACGGCAGTTGAGGGCTCTGATTCGGTTTACTCTCCTATGCGCCCGGAGTTTGGGGCACCTGCGCGGGTGCCGCCGCGAACAGAACAAGCTGGCCGTGTGACTGTTTCTACCCAGTTCACAAGGCTATATTGCAACTGGGATCGAGAAACTTGAATACCATGTGGGCGCTTCTGCAAGGAGTTCTATAAACTGTATCTTGACTCGGATGGAGTCCGACATTGTTCACCGAATCCCAAACTCCAGCCCAAACCATGCATGCTTTTAAGTCCTCGTGTCGGCAATGTCTGGTAATCCAGCAAAGGGATCGCAGTATCGGGCGTTCCACACGTAAAATTCATTTGGGCGGTTGCGACGTTCAACTGCGGCAACAGTATGATCCATAGAATTAAAACCAAGCAACTCTTAGCGCAACAATAAGACTTTGCCAACTCCTGATTGTGTTTATTGCGCGCATGAATGAAGTAGAATGCCGGATGACAAGTTAACCTTCGCATAATTCCGCCTTTCCATGAAAATATAGTTTGGTCTTGTCTATTTGCCATGCAGGCTTTCAATTATTGGCCGCTAATATTGTAAATCCTAATTTCTGAGCCGGCAAGACGTGAGGGGTAGTGCAATTTCAAACACTGTTCCAAAACTCCCAAATGACGGGGAAACCCGAATGGTAGGTATAGGGCTCGATCCTCTACTTGGCTCATCTGTATTCGTGAACACTCGCCGGGCCTCGTAAAGCCGAGCTGCCCTTTGGTGGATTGCGACGGCTATCAAGAATCAAGATAGATCCATCTGCAGGACAGCTTGGTCCGGAATCCCACCATTCCGTATTGATAGTGGAGTCGCAGCGAATTGCTGCGCTAAAAACCTGAGTCCGTGCGCATGGCATAGAAATCTCAGGATTGTTATGTCCCCATCGTTGACCATATACAAAAACTTCTCCGTTCATGGTCAAACATGGTGAGACAAAACCGCTTGGATCGTACAAATGAAAAGCGATTTCTTCGGGTTCTGACCATGAGCCATCCGGCTGTAAGCGGCTCGTGAAGGCCGCGTCTCCGCCTTCATGCATCCCGGGCTGTCCTGTTGATGTAAAGACAAGGGTTGAATCATCAAAGGATATCTGCCCCGTGAATTCACGCCCGCGATTGATTGGCTCAGGTAGCTGTTCTTTCGGGGACCAGTCATCCCAGTCCGGTCCGGTTCGATGTGACACAAATATGTCGTAGGAACCTTCATGGTAGGAAACAAAGTAGAGGCGTTGGCGGTCGGACGGATCGAGGGGCTAAGATTCCGGCCCTCATTATTCACGTTTGGCCCGGCATTGACCGGAGTTGTCCATGTCGAATCGTTAATCCGCTCGGAAATGTAAACATCATCATCGTTAGGTGCCCTTTGGTAAATCGTCATGCAAAGGACTTGACCATCGGCCGAAATTGTTGAATAGTAATAACTTCCTGGCGGATCAACATTGATTGGCGGCCGCATCAGCACTGGTTCCGTCCATTGTCCAAATGCTACGGTTTGTACTAAGAACAAAACCGCGAAGCCCACCCGTATCAAGATGGTCTGAACTCCGGATGAGATTCGCGTTGTTGCTGTGCTGTTCAACCTGTTCATGTCACTCCTGACGGTTGGTCTGCAGAATGCTCGTTAAAGCTACACTCGCTCTTAAGTGGCAAGAAATCGTTGCGCATGTGGTGTATTGGTCCGGTTGAATATTGTTGCACGACGTGCCTAGCCCATGGGAGGGCACCTGGATCGTTATGAACCAGGCAACCTTCCCATGGTAGCCTATTTTACGCAGTAGTGCGTCCAAGCGATTTACCTTATCAGCATCATCTTCTTAGCGTCCGTGAAGTTCGGTGTTTTGATTTGGTAGATGTAGACACCGGATGCCACGGTCAGTCCGGCAGCATTCTTGCCGTCCCAGAGGACGCGGTACGCACCTGCGGCACGGACATCATCTACTGCTGACAGGATCAAACTTCACGTCTGGGCCCGGTGTTCGGGGCACCCGCAGCGGGTGCCGCCGCGGGAAGCCCCGGACCTATTGGTTCGGGGCTTCTTGGTGCTTGATAGCGCTTGGTGTTCGGGGCACCCGCAGCGGGTGCCGCCGCGGGAACGTGTGGACGGGAGTGTCGGGCGGAGGCCCGACCTAGGTTACTTTGTTTACGTTCAGAATGACAGGTTCAATCTTCACGTCTGGGCCCGGTGTTCGGGGCACCCGCAGCGGGTGCCGCCGCGGGAATGACCGGGGGGAGAGCAGAAGGGAATCAGATTTTCTCGAATACTTTGGCGGTGCCGCTGGGAAGGGTGAAAGTCTCGGCGCCGGTGAGGTTTACGGTGTCGCCGGACAGGACTTCGCGGTATTGGCCGGCGAGAGTTGCGTCGTTCAGCGCGAAGTTGATGCCGGTTTGAATGGGATTGATCAGGACAACGATGCGAGCGTTGTCCTGTTCGCGTTTGTAGCAGAAGGCGCTGGGTGAACCCGTTGTGACGATTTGTGTGATGGGTGCGCCTTGTGCGCCGTTGCGTAACGCGGGGTGGCGGTGTTTCAGGTCAATCAACTTCTGGTAGAAATCGGCGAAGTCATTGGCTACCCAATCAATCGAGTCCTTGTCGAAGAACAGCAAGCGGCGGTTGAAGCCGGCTTCCTGACCATTGTAGACCAGCGGGAAGCCGGGAGCTGTGAAGGCCATCACGGCGAAGGGACGCGCGGCATTCTGGAAACGCTCGAACTCGGTGCCGTTCCAGGTATTCTCGTCGTGGTTGCTGGTGAAATACATGCGATACGCCTCGGCGGGATAGCGCGCGGCGTTTTGTGCGAAGTAGTTGAAGAGATCGGACACTTGACGTGTGCCTTGCGCGACATCAACGCTCTTGTGGAAGAGTTCCCAGCCGTAGGTGGCATGGAAGGCGGAGTGATATTCGGAGGCTTCGTGCTCGGCGAGCAGGAAGACAGACTTCATCGGCAAGAGTTCGCGGGCGGCATCTTCCCAGAAATCGAGCGGGACCATGCCCGCGACGTCGCAGCGGTAGCCGTCGATGTCGGTTTCCTGAATCCAGAATTTCAGCGACTCGATCATCCACGCGCGCATATCTTGGTTGTCGTAGTTCAGATCAATCACGTCGGACCAATCGGGGACCGGCGGGACGAAGTTGCCGTGCTCGTCGCGCGAATACCAGTCGGGATGATCGGTGGTGAGATGGTTGTCCCACGCGGTGTGATTGGCGACCCAGTCAATGATGACTTTGAAGCCCAGCGCGTGCGCCTGATTGACGAGCGCTTTCCACTCATCCATCGAGCCGAACTCCGGATTGACGGCGCGATAGTCGCGCACGGAGTAGTAGCTGCCGAGCGTGCCTTTGCGGTTCAACTCGCCGATGGGATGAATGGGCATGAACCACAAGATGTCTACGCCGAGTTCACGCAAGCGCGGGAGGTGCTCGGAAAAGGCCGCGAATGTGCCCGAAGTGGTGAATTGACGCACGTTGACTTCGTAGATCACGGCGTTGCGCGACCACGTGGGCGGCGTCATATCGGGCGGAGTTTCGGCGGTCTCTTCGGATGAGGCGCTGCAAGCGAAGATGAAGAGCAGCGCGAGCAGAGCGAGAGCGAGGAGTTTTAGCATGGCGGGGAGCGGCATGGGGAAAGATTATTGGATGAAGGATAAAGGGATACGTCAGAACTGGATATCCACGTAGTAGATCGCGGTCGTTTGTGACGGTGAATCGGTGAACGTGGTGTTGGTGGTGGTGCCGATTAGCGTGGGGGATTCGCTGATCGAGTTGGCGCGCCAGATTCTGTAGCTTTGAGCGAGTGCGCTGCCTTGCCAGCGGAGGACGACGCTGCTGTTGTCGGGTACGATGGTTAAGGCGCGGGGTTTCAGATGCAAGATGTACCACTCGCTGGCTTCGATGTTGCCGTTGGATACCACTGCTGCGGGAAGTTGGCCTTGCAATGTGCCGCTGTTGGGATTCTGATAGCGGGCCAGCGCAACGTAAAGCGAATCGGGAGATGCGCCGAATTCTTGCGCGAGATGGAGTGTGCCTTCGACGATGCCGCTCGATGCGAGCGCGGTTGTACCGCTGGCATCAAACCAGCCGCGCCAGCCGTTGTCGGCTTCATTGCCGACGAAGGCGCTCCATTGCGCGACTTGGCCGGCTTTGGACCACATCGCAGGTTGCAGTGCGCCGGGAGTTTGTGCGACAAAGATGAAGCGGTCTTGTGCGGAGCTCTGTGCGTTTTCGGTGGCGACGTAGAGATTCGCGCCGTCGTAGTCGGCCCA
The DNA here is from genome assembly GCA_016702305.1 of bacterium. Taxonomy (NCBI): domain Bacteria; species bacterium. The sequence goes on along the minus strand of JADJEH010000010.1, from coordinate 33,070 downwards.
GAGGTGCATCGTGCCGTCGGTGCCGAGTTCACGCGCGCCATTATCGAGCACGCCGTTCATGACGAAACCGGGAGTGCTTGAAGGTGTGACGACGATGTGCCAATCCGCGCCGCTGTTGTTGTCCCACGCGCCGAGGCCATCGGTGAAAACGAAGTCCACGGAGTTGGCGTTGGCGGGAATCGCGTAGGTGTAGCGCCACATGAGCGAATCGTTATCGAAGGTCATATTGGGATCGGGGTTCAACACGCCTTGCCAATTCGAGTGGCCGATGTGAATCTTTACTGGATTTGTGTTTTGCGGTAACGTGCCTTGCGTCAGGTCGTAATAGATCGTGACGGTTTGGCCGCCGATGGGTTCTTGCGGAGTCCACGAGACGCGATTGCCACCGCCGCCGGAGCCTTCGCCGTTGCCGACGTAGGTGTGATGAATGTCGGAGGATGTTGGGTTGCCCGCGTTGTCCCACGCTTTGACGTAGTAGCTGACTAATACGTTGCCGGAATCGGTGACTTCGCTGTCGGTCAGGTGATAGGTGTATTGCTCGGCGATGTGGGTGGGCAGCTCATCGAAATCAATTTCGGGATCGTTGTAGGGATTCCCGGCGGGGAATGTGCGGCCTTGCATATCGCGGGCGCGCCACGATGTGACTTCGGGGCCGCCGGAGTAGGTTTCATTTTGGAAGGATGACAGCGGATTGGCGCCGTCGAGATCGAGGCGATAGTAGAGCGAGCAGGCGGCGATGCCACTGACATCGGAAATGAATGTCCAGACGCGGAAGTCGCGCGACAGGTTGACTTGCTGATAGCCATGCAACGGCCCGAAGCCGATGGCGCCGGGGTTGTGCGGCCATTGTTGTAATGGCCAAATCGTCGGCGATGTGTTGTCAGGCGCGTTGCCGATAGCGAGAGATGCGCGCGAAACCGCTTCGTTGCAAGCGACGGTGGGTTTTAACTCGAGATCAAGCGTGTTGCCGTAGTACATGTAGCCGCTGTTCAATGAACCGAGCAGAAAATGCCAGGCAAGATCGAGGGTAGAAGGTGCATTCGTGCGCGGGTCTTGAATCGCAGGAATGTAGGACGGTCCAGCGACATTTTCAGCAGTTAAGACGTAGTTGGTGGCGGCAGTGATGACGGCCCAGTTGTGCGCGTCAATAGCCCAACCGTTTTCGATGTCAATTTGACCTGATGAATTGTACGGCGGCCAGAGCCAGTTGGGAAAATCGGGATCGCCGAAATCGCCGTCGGCATTGATCCACGCGCCGTCTTCGACGTGCACAATGTCACTTGACGGCACGGGATGATCGGCAAGAAACTCGGGAACGGTGGTCGGCTCGTAGCCTTGCGCGACGGCTTGCGAGGTAAATTGCGGGACACTTTCCATGTAGTAGGAATAGCCGCCGCCGAAGGCGTTGTCGCCGTCGTGACCGAGCGTGATAAGCATTGGGTCGTTAGGATCATTCCACGAGGCGATCTGGTTGATGTCACTTGTTCCGTAAGGTTGATAGCCGTCCTGCCAACTCATCGCCATGGCGACGGGAACGACGATGATGGTGTCGGCGACGCCGGTCTGTGCATCCACGTAGATCGCGCGATGCGGTTGAAAGGCGAACGGGACAGCATCGGTCGGTGAACAACCACGCGAGATGGATTGCGTGCGCCAGTTCGGTTGCGCGGGGTTGAGCTGATCGGCAGGGTTGGGCGGATTACAGTTTTCGCCGCCGGTGCCAAGCGTCAACGGGAAGTTGGCGCAGGCCCGCGAGAGGTGTGTAGAGGCGATAAAGGTCCAATCAAGATTGCAATCGCGCAAGACGGGAATAATGCGCGATGAATAGGCAATCTCAGGTGGGAAGAAGCCGCGCGATTGCGCGGGGTTCGCGCCCCAGACGAAGGGGTAGGCGTGCTGATAGATTTGAATGTCCTTCTTCAGAACTTCCTTGTCAATCAGCGGCGCGAAGGAGTGATGATATGATATGACGGTCATCTCCATGCGTGGACGGCCACCGGAGGTGCTCCAGTTGCGCGCGGTTTGGAAATGCGTGTTCCAATTCGCAGAATAGCCGCCATAATTTGCCGCACCGAGCGAACCGACATTGCGAATCAAACCGCCGGAAAATGTCACCTGGGCGCCGGCATCCACACCGGACATGACGTCTATCGCATCTTTGGGACGATACTGATATGCGGCAATACGGTCGGCGAGCGTGAAGATCTGGTTCACATCATTTTCAGGATGAAGCGCACCGCTGTTGCGCTGCCAGATGGATTCAAGCGCGGTTTGGTAGCCGTTGCCGTAAGGAGATTGGTCCGGCCAGTAGATGGGCTGTTCGAGGTGCCAGAGGTAGGTGGTATGGATGGGAGCTGCCACCAGCGTGGACGCTGGACCCAGTGCCGCTTGCGCGATCAGTAATATGAAGAGGATTGGCATGTGGCGGAGTGTGTTCATGATAAAGATCGTTGTCCTATGATCCCATTGCCGTAAGCAGTGATAGGGAACCGGTGTCAGAAGTTAGAAGAAGATGCCCCAGAGGATTAGGCACGTTATGACGAGTGCGATAGAAAGAACAACGTTGCGGTTGTGTGCTGCTGGGTCGGTCGCGAGGCGGATGCTCTTGGGGGTGTGTGCAAAGGTCAGGCCGTTTAGGGATGCGGCGCTCGGCGCGGGTGTGCTCAGGCTGACGGCAACCAGGACGAGTGAACAGATGATGAATAGGAAAGTGGCGAAATGCAGGAAGTTCATTTCGACCATCGTGCGCAAGAGGCCATCGCTTAGGGGCGATTGCTTGTGGATGATCTCGCCGATAAGTCTCGTTGCGCCGATCAGTAAGCCTGTTAGCAGAGCTGCGAGCGAGCCTTGACCATTGCCACGCGACCATAAGAGGCCGAAGAGAAAGACCGCGGCGATGGGAGGTGAGATGTAGGCTTGCACGCTCTGCATGTAAACGTACAATTGCGATGAAACCAAGTTGATGAAGGGCACCCAAGCGATGCCCGCAAGCACAATGACGCCTGTGGCGATGCGGCCCACGCGGACGAGGGATTTGTCGTCGGCGTTGGGCTTGAGTTTCTTGTAGACATCGTAGGTGAAGAGCGTGGAGGTGCTGTTGAAACACGAGGCGAGTGAGGACATTAGCGCAGCGAGCAGACTTGCTACAACGATGCCCTTCAAACCTTCGGGAAGCAAACGAGAAACGAGCGTGGGATAGGCGCTGTTGCCCTGCGCATCGGGGTAGAGCACATAGGCAATCATGCGGGGCACGACAAGAATGAAGACGGGGAGAATTTTCAAGTAGCCCGCGAAGATCGCGCCGCTGCGAGCCTGCTCGATGCCGCGCGCGCTTAGAACGCGTTGGACGATATATTGATCTGTGCACCAATACCAGATGCCCAAGATCGGCGCACCGAAAATGATGCCGGTCCAGGGGAATTCGGGATGATCCATGCTCTTGAACATGCTCCAGAATTCGGGCGGCGTTTTGGCGACCAGTTGACTCCAGCCGCCGACTTCCTGCAAACCGAGAATCGTCAAGAGCAGAGCGCCAAGGACGAGGATAATCGCTTGCAGGAGTTCGGTGTAGATGACTGCCGTGAGGCCGCCGATGACGGTGTAAACTCCGGTTGTGACGACCAAGGCAACTGCGGAGGTATAAACATCCCAGCCGAGTAACTCATGCAAGAGCAATGCGCCGGCGAAGAGTGTGACGGAGACTTTGGTCAGAACGTAGGCTACGATGCTTACGCCGGTCAGGTACCAACGGCTCTTCGCGTCGTAGCGACGCTCGAGGAATTCAGGCATCGTGGTGACTTGCGAGCGCAAATAGAACGGCGCAAACACCCAACCGAGCAGCAGCACGATTAGACATGCGAGCCACTCGAAGTGGCCGACTGCGAGGCCACCTGCCGCGCCGGAGCCTGCGAGACCGACGAAGTGCTCGCTGGAAATATTCGTCGCGAAGAGCGAGCAGCCGATTGCAAACCAGCCGACGTCACGGCCCGCGAGGAAATATCCGGCAGCATCATTCTTGCGGCGGCGCGTGAAGTAGTAGCCGACGGCAAAGACCGCCGCGAAGTAGGCGGCGATGATGGTTAGGTCGAGCGGGGAAAGGCGCATGGGAGGGCCTTAGGAAAAGGAAAATGGATGAAGGACGGTCAGGATGCGCCCGCTGGGCAGCATCGTGTGTTATTTCATGTAATAGAGTGGCTGACTTTGGCTCATGAATTCAAGCGACTTGAATTGGTGTGCGGATGGAAGCGTTATCTCAAAGAGCCTGCGGTCTGGATCGTATGACAAGCGACTGTCTGTTAGTTCCAAGGGCTCACCGTTTAGCAGGATGTCAGTCGGTGTTTTGACTACATCCCACCAGTAGATCGTTAATTTGCTGTCTGGCGCGCTGAATCCTGCGGTATGTGAGTAGCGAAAGAGCTGATGGATACCCTCAGCATTTCCGGCGTTGTAGTCGATTCGATTGTAGGCGCTGTCTTGATAGGCGAGGCTTGCACCATCGTCTTCGTAATGCTGAAACTGGGAGTGCGTGCGACGACCAAAGGTGTAGATGTCGAGTGTTAGTTCTTTTACAGGTGACTGGTCGGAGTAATCTTGCGCTTCACGCCGAGCGATGACGGCACCATCGCGCAAGAACATGGGGAGCCAATCCAAGTGTGCGTCTACGATGATTTCTTGTTGGCCGTCGTAGACTTTCTTGGTGTTCCAGTCGAGCCATTTGCCTTCGGGTAGGTACACTTTCTTGGCGTATTGGCCGACTCTGGTGACGGGGGCGACGAGAATGTTCTCGCCTAACATGAATTGCTGTTGATAGGCCCAGTCGTAGCACTTGGGGTCGTTTTGGAATTCGTAGAACAGCGGGCGCCAGATCGGTTCGCCGGATATGCTCGACTGATAGAACAGCGAATAGAGCGTCGGCAGAAGTTCGTAGCGGAATTTGATGAACCTGCGGGCGATGGCTTCGTTGTTTTCGCCGAAGGACCACGGTTCTTTGTCGTTAGAGCCGAAATGAGAATGCGTTCTGCAGAACGGAGAGACGGCACCGACTTGCATCCAGCGGACGAACAACTCGGGTGAAGGCGTGCCCATGAAGCCGCCGATGTCCATGCCGATATTGGGTTGACCGGACAGGCCCATCGAGAGCATGAGGCGAATGCCGAGTTCGAGATGGTCTTCAGTGGCGAGATTATCGCCCGTCCAAGCGGCGGCGTAGCGCTGCATGCCTGCGAAGCCGGCGCGCGTCAGAATGAACGGGCGCTCGTTGGGATATTCTTTCAATAGGCCGTCGTACGTCGCTTGGGCCATGTGCAGCGCGTAGAGGTTGTGCATCTTCTTGTGTGACGAGAAGCGGCCGCTGTCGTTGAAGACGGTTTCTAAGGGAAAGGCCTGGCCCCAGCAGGCGGGTTCGTTCATGTCATTCCAGAAACCGCGGACGCCGCGCTTTCTGAACTGAGCGACATGTTTACCCCACCATGCGCGAGTTTTGGGATTGGAGAAATCGGGGAAATAAGAATTCCCCGGCCAGACTTCGCCGATATGGACGGAGTGGTCGGGGAATTTAACGAAGTGATCACCGGCGAGGCCTTCTGAGGCCATGTTGTATTCCCAATCGGCCTTGACCCCGGGGTCAATGATGGGAATAACCTTGAAGCCGTCTTGGCTAAGGTCGGTGAAGAGTTTTTCGGGATTGGGGAAGCGCGTGCTGTCGAAAGTGAAGACGCGGTAGCCATCCATGTGATGAATGTCGAGATAGATGACATCACAGGGAATGTCTTTGTCGCGGAAGGTTTGCGCGAGCGTGCGGACTTCGGATTCGGGATAGTAGCTCCAACGACACTGCTGATATCCGAGTGACCAAAGCGGTGGGAGCGTCATCTTGCCCGTGAGGTCGGAGAAGCGCGTGACGACTTGGCGGATGTCCGGGCCGAAGATGACGAAGTAATCCAGCGGGCCGTCTTCGGCGGCGAAAGAGGAGTAACGCTTTTGGCCTGCGCCGAAATTGAAGCGGGTCTTGTAGGAGTTGTTGAAGAAGACACCGTAGGCGATGCCGTCGCGCAGGCCGATGTAGAAGGGAACGGATTGATAGAGCGGGTCGCTGGAGTCCTGATAGCCGGGGGTATCGCTATTCCACAAGACCAATTCACGTCCACGACGGTCGAGGCCTCCGCCCTTCAGGCCGAGGCCGAAGAATTTCTCTCCGGGCGCGAGTTTTTTCCACGTTCGGACTTCGTTGCCGTCGAAGCCATAGGCCATGGCGGGGTCGTCGGCTAAATAGGTGACGCCGGCACTGGGCATGTACCACGACAGATGCAACGAATCGCGGTCTATTTGCACGTGATAGCGGCCCGTGCTGAGCTCAATGAAGTCCTGTTGCTCGGTTCGAGTGAAGTTGACCGTTTCGGCCGGAGCGAGCACGAGCGCATCGCCGAGCAGCGGCTCGGGATCATTGTTACGAACGACTGTGATGCGGACGATTTCGGGAGTGTAAAACTGGACTTCGAGGGAGGTCGAGTCCGTACAGAGAATGCGCGCACCGCGCGGGGTCGGCGCGATGGTGTCCACGGGCGCAGTGAACCGGTAGTTGGCCCGGGAAACGGTGGCAGTTATGAGGAGGGCGAGGAAAAGCCGGGGGAGCATGTCCTGTGTTTTGGGGGAAGGAGAATAGTCCGGTTCGGGTTTAATGTACGGAATTAGGGGCCGGAGGGCAACTGGCGGCGGTGATTTATGCCAGTTTGGGCGACGGACCGCCCCGGATTCTCGGGGTGGCTTGGGGGTCGCCCCTGCTTTGCCCCGGACGACCGGAGAGATCCTTCAGGCCGCAGCGGCCTTCAGGCTGACCGGGCGCTGGGCGTGGGCGGTTGGTTCTCTTTTCCGTATGACCTCCCCTGACATGAAAGACCCCCGGTTGCGCCGGGGGTCCCTTATGCATGTATTGGCGGCGCCTACTGGATCGAAATCGCTTTGGCCGGCAAGGCGCGAGCGGTCGTGGTCTCGGTAACGTGGGAGGCAATGACTCCAAAGTACTCTTGCTCGGGAGATATGATCAGGCAGTTGGTGCAGGTGAACGTGGTGTCGCCGACCGTAGCAAAGACGTTCAGAGGAGAAAAGAGCTGAGTTAGGTTCGTCGCCTTGTAAATCGCGTATTGGTTGGCATTGGGGCGCGAGGACCAGCGCAAGGTGTAGCTCAAGGCGGTCTCATCGGTGACAATCGTCAGGTCGCCGATGGGCTGAATGATGTCATGCAGGGGAACATTCGGGACAAGCGGCGAAAGCGGAATCTCATCGGCGGCGATCCGCTGATAGTAGAGCGGGTTCTCGGTGGCAATGCCTTCACCGACCAACCACGTCCCGGCATCCAGATCGAGTTGCCAGAACAGGTGCAGATAGGCACTGATCCCAGAATAGGTCAGACGCGGGGCCATGGAAATATCGCGCTCGTTTTGCGACTGGCCTGCGGGAGCTGGGTTCACCGCTGGTTGGGTGTCGGTGACATTGCGGCCTGCCGACCAATTGCGGCCCACATCCGTGGAGACGGAAACCCAGGCATCGCTGGTGGCGAAACCCGAATCGGACCAGGCATCCTGCGAGAACTTCTGGTATGAGCAGAAGAGATTGCCGGTGAGCGCGTCAACCGACAGGCTGGGGATGGCGAGATTGCGCTTGTTCTGGCCGGGGCGGTAGAGACCGTCGGTCCAGTCCGATGCGATGAGTCCGAAGGAATTGAAAGGCTCGTTCCAGTGATAGATCCGGGCGCGATAGTCGGATGTGGTGATCGTGCCATCGCTCTGCTCATGGTAAAACGCTGTGGTAAACGCGACATGAATGTTGTCGTTGTCGTCAAAGATGACGCTGATCTCGCCAAAGACGCGCTGCGAATCGGCATCGGTGAATTGAGTCAGATTCTGCGGCGCACCCCAGGTATCCCCGCCATCTTCGGAAACGGCCAGGTAGAGATCACAATTGCGGCCGTCGCCGGAATTAATGGCACCGGGACGAATCCGGGCGTAGGCGATGGCCACGCGATGGGAGTTGAGCGAAGCGGCAATGTCGGGCGTGACGCTGGGTGTGGAATCAATGACGGCGAACTCGGTGCCGGTGGGTTGGAGCAGGTCCCAAGTGATGCCGGTGGCCACGCCGCCGGAGATCTGCGGCAGACCGCGCGAGTAGTAGAAATCGCCGAAGTTGGAGCGGACGGTCACGACATGCATCGTGTTGTTATTATCAAGCGCGACTTTGGGCCAGATGCAATTGACATTAGTTTCGCTCTCGATGACATACGGTGCGATTGACGAGATGAAGGCACCGGCGCGGGGCATGAAATCAATGGCAGCGGTCAGATGGGGGAGCGTTGGCGGATCTACCTGATGAAAGCACGGTATTGCGAAGCCTTCGGGAGTCACGGCGAGAGTTGTGAAACCGGCGCGCGTGGCGAAGTCAACATCGAGGCCATCAGATGTTTGCATCAGTCCGGTGTTCGGGTTCCAGACATTGTAGCGAATGTGGCGCGGATTGGTTGATCCGCTCGCAGAGTGCATCCAGGCCAGATGGACATAGCCCGCTGTGTCTACACCGATCATGCGGCCCGTGGTGAGATTGTGCTGCACATCGTACCACGTTGTACCTGCCTGATAGATCGTGCCGATGGGAGTATCGAGCGGCGAGTGCGGCGTGCGGATATCATCGGCACGCAATACGGTGGCAAATAGGATTGCCGTTAAGCAGAGCCAGAACATTTGCTTCATAATAAAGAGACCTTTTTATACGTGGTCGGGAGTTAGAGAATGCTGAACAGTAGAGCCAAGTAAGGAGCTACTTGTCTTTCTTTTTGTAGTTGGCGGGGACGTCGAACTTAGTGGGTTCAACTGCGGTGGACTCGGACGAGAGCAGGTCCGTTTGCATGAAGAACTTGACGCGCTCTTCCCATTTCGGTTCTTTAGGCGTCTCTTTCTTTTTTCCGAATGGCAGTTTGCCCATGAGTTCGTTCTGCACGCCCTCTTTCATGGCCTGACCGAGAGACGGACCGACAAGTTGATGACGACGAATCTCCAGAATGCTCTGAACGCTTTCGCCGGGCGCCTTCTTCAGCTCTTCGACAAGACCCTTGAACTGCTCCTGATAGAGAGCCACGGCCATTTGCAGGCCGACGTTCTGCGCCCACTCGTCGAGACCCAACGCCGTAAGATACTTCATGTGAAAATCGCGAATTTCCTGTGTGCCGGGGACCTGCACGCTGTTCCAGAGATTGAAGTCAATCTTGACCCAATCGAGCGAGTCCATTTTGTTGGTGCCCGTGGCCACCATGCGCGCATTGTGGCATTCCCAGCCGTTGATGGTCTTGGGAGCGGGGTCGGAAAGCGTTTCGACGGTCCATGTGTACATATCTTCGGCGGTCGTGTCGGGCACCTCTTCCCCGCCCTCTTCCATCTGCGCGCGAGATTTCTGTAACATCTCGCGGAACTCGGCGAAGGTCATCTCGGTGTAGGTCTTCTTGCGATCGTCAAGGGTCCAGATAAGCTCTTTGTCGAGGCGAGTAATCGTGGTGGTCTGCTGTTCTTTGCCGCCGGACATGGTTTTCATGATGCCCGAGGTCCATTTGGACTTGGAGACGTCGGCGGATTTGTCCGTCGTGTAGGACACGGCCTGCGACGACTCCATGCCGCCGAAGCCCTTGGTCGTGGTTTTGGTCTGGCGCGTAACGTCGGCATAGGACGACAGGGCGCAGACGAGGATGAGGATTGGGAATAGACGCATGGTAGGTAGGGATTAGATTTGAAATGACGCCGAACAGTCTACGCGAAGGTGACCAAGTACACGCCGACGATGGCGAGCGCGATGCCAATGATTCTTTGCGTGGTCATGCGTTCTTTCAGGAAGACCGCGGCGAGGATGAAGACGAAAATGTTGCTCGTTTGATTGAGCGCGGAGGCCTGCGAAGCCTGCGTGTATTTCATGCCGGCGAGCCAGGTGATGAGCGCGAGATAGGCTCCGGTGAATGAGCCGCTCAACAGATAGCCCCAGCCGCTGCGAATGAGCAGGGATTGCAGGATGGCGACGCGGGCGCGGTTGAACAGCAGGATAACGCCGAGCGTGGCGATCCCGCCGAGCAGGCGAATCAGCATCACCCACCAGAGTGAACTGACTTCGAGCACCGGTTTGGCCATGACAATGCCGACGGCCATGAAGGCCATGGCCAAGACGCCCCAGGCCACGCCCCACCAGCGACCGCGGCGCGTTGTGTGGTCGGCGTGGCGTGTGTGGGTGGCCTCGAAGACGGCGGTGATAATCAGACCGACGCCAATGAGTTGCCAGAGGCTCAGGCGCTCGCCGAGCCAGATCATGGCGGCCATGATCACGAGCGGGCTGTACAGGCAGTCCACAATGGACGAGAGCGCTGCGCCGAGCCGATTGAGACTCATGAAGAAGAGCGTGTCGGCGATGCCAATGCCGAGCGCTCCGCTGATCAGCAGGAGGGTCAGTTCTTCCCGTCCGAACGGAAAGTCGAGGCCGCCTTCGGCAATCCAGAGTGTGGGTACGATCAGAAGCGCGGCCAGCACGTTCTTGAAGAGGTTGAGGGCGATCGGGTGCACCGTCTCGCCGCTCTTCTTAAACAGGATGACCGAGATGGCCCAGATCAGGGCCGTGCTAAGTGCGAGGATTTCGCCGAGGTGCGGGAGTGGAGACACGGAGAATGCGCCGGTGGCCTGAGTTGAAGATACCGAATTGAGGGGGAAACTTCCAGCCATCACGCGGACCCCGTAAGAAACGCGAAATGGGTAGCGGCCGTTGTGAAGGATCGGGCCGGGGAGCGCGTGGCGTGGGTGCTGTGGGACTGGTGAAAAACAAACAGCCCGTGAAGATCACGGGCTGTTGTGGCTGGGGAACAGGGACTCGAACCCCGATTAACAGATCCAGAGACTGTTGTCCTGCCAATTAGACGATTCCCCAATCGTAGGGTTTTACTTGGGTTAGGCAGACGCCTGCGGCACTCAAGAATGCGTAATATACGGGAACAGACCGCGAGAAGCAAGTGGGGGCGGATTCAGTCGGCTGGCCAGTTTTTTGCTCATCTTACCAGTGCTGGAACAGCTAAATGTATGTTATCCGATAAGCTAACTCAGGTGAATGGCCCATGGACGCGGCGCAAAATGCCTATGATGTGACCACTCCGCTCCTCCGTCTCGTGCCGCAAACGGCGCTGGACTCAGTATTCGGAGCTTCGGCGTTGGTTTCTCCCGACCTCAAACTGTCCGTGGTAGGCCGCTCATGGGATGAGTTCATGGCACGGTCGGGTCGAAGCGACCTGACCCGCAATGCCCTCCTGGGAAGCACAATTTTGCTGTTCTTCCGCAACGATGAGCAGCGGCGGGTCTTCGAAAGCTTGTTGCACTCAATGCACTCGGATGAACTGGGGGTCCATAATCAGGTGGTGGACCTGGGTACCAAGGAGAAGCCGTTTTACGTGCAACTGCACGTCCAAGGGCTGTGGCAAGAGGGTGTTTTCGCGGGTTATTTTCTGCACTGTCTGGACATCACGCGCGAGCATACGAACCGATTGGCGCTGATCGAACGGGACCGTGAGCTGATGGCGGTGCGTGAGTCCCTGGAGAAGACGCAGCAGGCCGGAAATTCGATTAACGATAAGCTGCGGGCGTCGGCGGAAGAGATTGCGCAACGGGAAGCTCAGTTGCGTAAGATGACGGAGAAATCGGTGCGCCTCGAAAAGAGCTCCAAGGAGGCGATGGAGCGGGCGGAGAAATCCGTTGAGAAGTCGGTGCGCTTGCAGCATGAAATAGATAAACTCAAGAAGCAGGCGGCGACGTCCGCGGAAGCGGCGATGCAATCGGAAGCTCAGCAAGCTGAGTTCATAAAGCTGCAGCAGGAGTTGGCGCAGGCGCAGAGCGCGGCGCAGCGGTTCGAGGAAGAGCTGACGGTGCTGCGGGAGCAGCATGGCGGACAGGCATCGGAAGTTGCGGCAGCGGCGCAGGAGCTCGCGGATTTGCGCGTGACCGTCAGTGAGTTCACGGCGCAGCATAGCGCGGCTCAGGCAGAATTGGCCGGTCTGAAAGAAGCGCTGGCAGCGAGTCAGCAAGAGGTGTTGGAATTGCAGACGGCAATGGTCGAGTTGCAGCAGGTGGCGGCGACGGCGCCGACGCCTGAGGCCGCGCCTGAGCCGGACAGCGCGCCGAGCGTTGCGGAGGAATTTGTGCAGTTGCTGGCGCAGCCGGCCTGTTATCTGGATATTCGCGGGTCGTTGCTGTGCGCAACAGGTCCATTCTGGGAGAAGCTGGGCGTGGCCGCAACACAGGCGCACGAGCAGGCGTTCACAGAGTGGCTCGATGAAGAGAGTACCTTGAACTTCAGCACATGGCTGGCGCAACAGGCCGACGTAACATGCGACTTAACGGCGGCCAACGGATCAAGCTGGCGGTCGTGCGCAGTGGTCGGGAATGACGGAAACTGGCAGCGCGTGGTGGTTGAAGAACTTGTACTGCCGATGCCTGAAGCAATCGAGAATGCGCCGACGGAATCAGCGGATGATCGCGTTCCGGCGAGCGGGGAGCCGACAGATGCTGCGATGAGCGGCCATAGCCAAGTGCGTGTGCTGTCGCGTGAATTAGCAGACGAATTCAGCAATCTGCTGACAGGTGTGCTCGGGCACGCATCGCTGGCGGCGGCAGAATTGGACGGCAACACATCGCGGGATATTCTGGCGATTGAAAAGACGGCGCGTGAGGCGGCGCAGCTTGTGCGAAAATTGTCGGCACTGAGCGGCGCGGGACGGCATGCGCAAGAGAGTGAATTGACCGCGTTGCTCAAGCAGTACGTCAAGAAGATGCCGCCGGGCACGTTCAGCGAGCGCGCGCAATTGGTCGTCTGTGATGAGAGCTGCCGCGTGGCGGGTGAAGCCAATAGTCTGCGCATGGTGCTGGACGCGGTCACTACGCATACCGCGGAACGCGTGAATGGCGGCGGCCAAGTGTGCTACACGCTGTCGCGCAACGAGGAGCAGGTCTGCCTGGCGGTGTCGTATGAGGGTTCGGCGGGCTATCCGTGCGGGTGGGACGAGGGGCTGCCGCCAGCGCTGGGGCAACCGGGATGGGAGTTGATCTTCGCCCGCGAGGTGGTGCGGGGCATGGGTGGTGATCTTGACCTTTCGGAAGACGGCGGCCGGGCGATGCTGCTGGCGACACTGCCACTGTTGCCGATTCCGGTCTCCGCATAGACTATCGCGCCAGCAGCGGCCGTGCAACGCGCCGCGAACGCAGATCGTGGGATTTCGAAAACCTGCCGTGAGGCAGGTTTTCTGTTTGTAGGATTGCGGGGAAATTTGTACTTTGGGGCCATGCATCGGCGACCGACAGCGATATTTACCGTACCCGCATCCGAACCGTGGCAATTGCGGTGGCGCGCCTTCCATGATCCCGTCGCGATTTGGATGTGCGCACGGCCCGCGGACCTGCGCGCGGCGCTGCAACACGTGCAGGAATGGCAGGCGGCAGGCTACTACGTTTGCGCCGCACTTAGCTATGAAGCGAGTCCCGCGTTTGACGGCGCGCTGGCGATACGCGACGCCGGTCTGATGCCAAGCGCGTGGTTTGCGGCGTTCGAGCGCGCGGACGAGTACGTTCCGACAGAGCGAGAGTTCGCATTGGGAGCGGCGGAAGTGATGTGCGAAAAGCCGCGCTACATGGACACCGTGCGGGCAGTTCTGGATCACATTCGCGCGGGCGACATCTATCAGGCGAATTTCACGGTGAGGGCGCTGTGCGATTTTCACGGCGACGCGCTGGGCGCATTTGGTGCACTGGTCCAAGCGACGCGCGTGCCGTACGCGTGTTATGTAGATACCGGTGCGACGCAGGTCGTTTCGATGTCACCGGAGCTGTTTTTCGAGAAGCGGGGACGGGAGATCGCGAGTGAGCCGATGAAGGGCACAGCGGCACGGCGGCCGTCGTGGGACGATGACGAGGCGGCGCGACTGGCGTTAATGGCGAGCGCGAAGGACCGCGCGGAACTGACGATGATCGTGGACCTTATGCGCAACGATTTCGGGCGAATCTGCCGTACGGGTTCGGTCGTCACGGCGGATGAATTTCGCGTGCGCCGCTATCCGACGGTGCTGCAGATGACAACGCGCGTGATGGGCACGCTGCGCGACGACGTGGAGCTGTTCGACGTATTACGCGCGACATTTCCGCCGGGAAGCGTAACGGGTGCGCCAAAGATCCGCGCCACGGAGGTCATCCGCGAGCGCGAAGACACACCGCGCGGAATCTATTGCGGAAGCGTGATGCTGTGCGAGCCGAACGGCGATATCACGGCGAACGTGGCGATCCGGACGCTGGAAATTAACGGCAATACAGCGACGGTTGGCATAGGATCAGGGATTGTGGCCGACAGCGATCCGGCACGGGAATGGGACGAGGTGCTCCTGAAGGCGAAGTTCACGCAGCTTAGGCCGCGGGACTTCGGGCTTTACGAAGCGTTTCGTTACGTGCCGCAGAGCGGCTTTCAGAGTCTTGACCAGCATTTGCGGCGGCTCGAACATTCGTGCATTTACTTCGGGCGGCCTTTCCCAGAGGAAAGGATTCGCGCACATTTGACCGAGCTCGCGTTGACATTGGGTGACGCGCCTACGCGGGTGCGACTGGATTTGCAGGGTGAGGAGATTGAGTTGACGTTAATGCCAGAGGAGTTGGGCTGGCCGAACGAGGGCGTGGTGGTGATGATTCCGGATATGCGACTCGATCCGGAAGATGCGCGGCTCTATCACAAGACAACCCTGAGGCCCGAGAAATACACGCTTCGTGCCAAGGCGAAGACGCTGGGTGCGCACGAGTGTTTGTTTCGCAATTTGCGCGACGAGTTTACAGAGGGGACGATTTCGAGCTTTACGTTTCGGGTGCGCGGCGAGTGGATAACGCCGGCGCTTACCTGTGGATTGTTGCCGGGGGTGTGGCGTAGCGGGCAGATTGAATCAGGAGACACGCGCGAAGGCGTAGTGCGTGAGCAGGAATTGCATGTCATTGATGCGATCCGCATTGGCAATTCAGTACGCGGCGTGAGCACCGTCGTGAAGATCATTCGGGAGGACGGAACGGTCGTGTATGACATGACGAAGGCGCGGACATGAGCACGGTGTTCGTCGGGATATTGACGTACATCGGGGCATCGCTCGTGGTCGGCATGATCGTATCGCGGAAGGTACACAGCGAGAGCGACTATCTGATTGCGGGACGGCAGCTTGGCTACTTACTGACAACTTTTTCGATTTTTGCGACTTGGTTCGGCGCGGAAACGTGCGTGGGCGCGGCGGCGGCGGTCTATGACAAAGGACTGGCCGGAGGCAACGCGGACCCGTTCGGCTATACGATCTGCCTGCTGCTCATGGCGATCATTTTCGCGGTGCCGATGTGGAAGCGTAAGCTGACGACGCTGGCGGATCTTTACCGGCAGCAGTATTCACCGGGAGTAGAGAAGCTCGCCGCGCTGATCATTGCGCCGAGTTCGGTCGTGTGGGCTGCGGCGCAGATCCGCGCTTTCGGTCATGTGTTATCGGTGTCTTCGGATTTACAGTTGGAAACGTGCATTCTCATCGCCACGGTGATCGTGCTCGTGTATACGGTGAGCGGCGGGTTGTGGGCGGACGCATACACCGACGTAATCCAGGGTTTCGCGCTGATTATCGGATTAGCGGTGCTGGCGGTGTCGCTTGGGGGTCTGGAGCAGACGCCTACCGTCGGCGAGTTGATGCGGAACGCATGGTCGGGCAGCGGGCATGGTGAGCCGGAAAGCCTGCTGACGATGCTGGACGGGTGGGCGGTGCCGATTTTCGGATCAATCGTAGCGCAAGAGTTGATATCGCGCGTGCTGGCGGCGAGGTCGGCCACAGTGGCGCGGCGGTCAGCTTTTGCGGCGACGACGATCTACCTTGTGATCGGAATGATTCCGGTGTATATTGGCTTGGTGGGCGTGTCGCTGCTGCCGGGAATTGAAGATTCCGAGCAGGTCATGCCGCAACTGGCCATGACCTATTTGCCCACGCTGTTTTACGTGATGTACGCCGGGGCGCTGGCGTCGGCAATTCTCTCGACCGTTGACAGCGCGCTGTTGGCAGCGTCGGCACTGATTGGGCACAATGTGATATTGTCCAGCCGACCGAACATGAGCGAGCAGAACAAACTGCTGGTTGCGCGCGGCGGCGTGCTGGTGCTGGGAATACTGGCCTACTATCTGGCGATCTACGGGACGACGACGTACGAGATGGTTGAGATGGCGTCGGGGTTGGGGAGCGCGGGTATTTTTGTCATATCCATTTTTGCGTTGTTCTCGAAACGCGGCGGACCGCTGGCGGCGGGCGCGGCGCTGATTGTGGGATTGGGAGTCTCCGTGTGTGGAAGCTACATCACGCCGTTTGACGGATCGTATGTAATTTCGATTGTGGGAGCGTTCGTGGTTTACATGCTGGTGTCCATGCGCGAACCTGCGCGCGCGTGACGGTCGTCTGATCGAGGGTGGGTCCCTTCATTCAGAGGAGGCGAAGATGATGGTACGGAATTGCTTATTGACGGCGGCGCTCTTGTCGTGCGCGGTAGCGTGGGCGCAGGTGTATGAGCGCATCACCGATTCGCCGGTCGTGAGGGACGGAGGATCGTCGGCAAATGTGTCGTGGATTGACGTAGATGGCGACGGGGACCTTGATTTGTTCATCACAAACGATGAAACGAATCAGGGGAATTTCCTGTATCTGAATGACGGTGCCGGGCACTTCACGGCGGTTGATGACGACCCGATCTTGGAGACGGGCGGGCACAACGTGGGCGCGTCGTGGGGAGATTACGACAACGACGGCGACGCCGATTGCTTTGTGGCTCGATGGTCAAATCAGAGTAACAAGCTTTACGTCAACAATGGCGACGGGACATTCAGCCGCGGGGCGGTGCCGCCGATTACGAACTCGGGCGGTTACAGCGAGACGGGCAGTTGGGCGGATTTCGACGCGGACGGCTGGCTCGATTTGCTCGTGACAAACAGTTCGGGCAGCAATCATCACAATTGGCTCTATCGCTCGAACGGTGACGGGACTTTCGCACTACATGACGAGCCGCCATTCAACACAGATGGTGATGATTCGCGGTCGGTCAATTGGTTTGATTTCGACGGTGACGGATGGCTTGATCTGTTTGTCGCCAATGAGAACAATGACCATGACGCCCTGTACGACAATCTCGGTAACGGGCTGTTCGCGTCGGTCGAAGGCGTGCCGCCTACCATTGACGGGGTTTCAAATTTGACCAGCAGCGTCGGCGACTTTGACAATGACGGCGACTTTGATCTGTTTGTCGGCTCGTATAGCTCACCCAGCAGATTGTACCGCAATACGGGCGGCAACTATGAACTCATCAGCAATTCGCCCGCATGCACGGACAATCAGCAGGCCGTGGGCAGCGCGTTCGCGGATTACGACAACGACGGCGACCTGGATTTGCTCGTGACGAACGGTTTTGCCGCCAATGGAAATATTTACCGACACAATTATCTTTACGACAATGATGGTGAGGGTAATTTCTCACGTGCGAGCAACGAGCCGATCGAAGCTGACAGCGGGTGGGGATTTGGCTGCGCGTTCGGAGACATGGACGCCGATCAGGACTTGGATTTATGCATCGCGCGTTCGCGCAATGCCAATGAAGACAACCTTCTCTACCACAATACGCAAGCAGGGAATCGCGGCCTGGTGCTTAAGCTGCGCGGCACCGTGTCAAACAGATCGGCTATTGGCGCATTGGTTGTTCTGGAGACGGACACTTTGAGCGGCGACCGTCAATACCGCATCGTTGAGGCGCAATCAGGCTACTGCGGACAGTCTCAGGATGTACACTTCGGCGTGGGCGATGCAAACGTGGTTCAACGGGTGACGGTTCACTGGCCGAGCACTTCGATCGAGAGCTACTTGAACCTGGCAACCGATGAGGCTTACACAATCGTCGAACATGGCGGCATCGTGAGTATTGACGAGCGCGGACTGCCGACTCCCACGAACTTTCTCGTGATGAACGCGTATCCGAATCCGTTCAACGCGGGTGTGACGCTGGCCGCTGAGCTGCCGACCCGGAGTGCCACGAACGTAGAAGTCTTTAACACACTGGGCCAACGCGTGGCGACGCTGTTTGACGGCACAGCGGGGCCGGGTGCGCTGGCGCTGACGTGGCAACCGAATGCGCTGGCATCGGGGATTTATGTCGTGAACGTGACACAGAACAGCGCGTCACAGACACAGACGATTCACTTCATCAAGTAGGTTCACTATGGTTCGACACATCGTGATGCTCAAACTGCATGAATTTGCGGACGGGCATGACAAGGCGGCGAATGCGCTGCGCGTGAAAGCGCTGCTCGACAATTTTGTCGGGAAGATTGACGGATTGTCGTGCATGGAAGTGGGGATCAATCAGGTGGCGGATGCACAGGCGTTCGATCTGGTGTTGAACGCGGACTTGCGTGACTGGGCGGCGCTGGAGTTTTATCGAGACCATCCGTTACATCGGGAGGTTATCGCGCTGCTGAACAAAGTGCGCAGCGATCGGACCGTGGTGGATTGGGAAGTGGCAGCGAGTTAACTTCTGACCTTTGGAGCAATTGTGGGCGTGAGAATACTCTGGATTGCCGCGGCAATGTGCGCGGCGACTATGTTGTGGATGGGTTGCGATACGGACAACGACGACAACGTGGACAGTCCGAATGCACCGCTGGCGCGACAGATCGACAGTTTGATTACGGCGACGCTCTCCCCTTCTATCCCGGTCCACAGCGCGGTCGCGAAAGTTGAAGATCCGGTGCGGGATTTTTCGTGGACGGGCAGCGCTGGCGAAGCCGATCCTGAGTCGAATGAGACGATGACGGACAATCATCGTTTTCGATTGGCGAGTGTGACGAAGCCGATGACAGCGGCGCTGATCTTAAGGTTGATGGAAGAGGGCGCGGTCGAGCTTGATTCAACCGCATGGCATTACTTGGGCGACGGCGTCGGCGTGAATTTCGACAGTCTGCATGTGTGGCAGGGCACAACTTACGGGAAGAGCATCACCGTCCGGCAGTTGTTGCAGCATACAAGCGGCTTACCGGACTATGTTTTTGACGGGCCGACGAATTTCTTGGGTTTGACGGAGTTTCTGTTGTATGCGCTGGCGAATCCGGATAAGCAGTGGGAGCCGTACGAGATGGTGCAATGGTCGTACCGGCATCTTGATCCGATCGGTGCGCCGGGCGCCGAATATCATTACAGCGATACGGGTTATGTGCTGTTGGGGTTGATCGCCGAAGTAGTGACCGGCCAGCCGCTGGCGCAGGCGTACCGGCACTACATTTTTGCGCCGCTGGGCATGACGCAATCGTATTTGCACTTACACGAGTCGGCGGTGAGCGGCGGACCGCTGTCGCACGCTTTCTTTTTGTCGGTGGATACGGATGACTACAACACGTCGTTCGATTGGGGCGGCGGCGGAGTAGTATGTTCCGCGAGTGATTTAACGAAATTCATACGCGCGATCGGCGGGAACTCGTTGTTTGAAAACGCGACGACGACGACGTTTATGTTTGATTGGACCATGACAGAGCCCGGTATTGAGTACGGCATGGGCATTGAGAAACGCACAAATGAACACGGCGAGTTCATCGGGCACCCGGGCGCCTATGGTTCGTTCGCCTATTACTGGGTCGAGCGCGGCATTAGTATCGCCGGGACGGTGAATCAGTTGGACGGCGACGTTGAGGGATTCCTGCTGGACGTGGTTGACGTGATGAAATAGAGAGCGCGATTGAGAGGGAGTGATGGCGCAGACTACTGTGTTGGTGATGGGGGCAACAGGCGCGGTGGGATCGGAAGTCATTCGGCAGTGCGTGAACGATGCCCGCATCTCAAGCGTTGCGGCGTTGACGAGGCGACCGCTGACGCTGAAGCACGAAAAGCTCCGTGAAATCGTTCACGAAGACTTTCTCGACTACTCTCCGCTGATTGACGAGTTTGGCGAGATTGATATCTGCTACTGCGCGCTGGGCGTGTCGCAGGTTCAAGTGGGTGATCCGAAGCTCTACACGACGATTACCCGCGATTACGTCGTCAAGGCGGCCCAAGCGCTCAAGGCCGCAAATTCCGAGATTATGTTCGTGTTCGTGAGCGGCGCGGGTGCGGATGCCAGCGAAAGCAGCGGGGTTTTATGGCGGAAAGTCAAGGGCGAAACGGAGAACCGGCTGCGTGAGGTGCTGCACGACCGGTTGATCATCGTGCGCCCGGCCTACATTTATCCCATTCATCCGCGCGAGAATGCACCGTGGCAGGAGCGGATCTGGAGTCCTTTCTATCACCTGAAGACCGTCATGCCGCGGTTCGTGACTGACACGGTGGAAGTGGCGCGAGCGATGCTCGAATTGTCGCTCAGTGATGCGCCACCACGACTGGTTAGTAACATGGACTTGAAGCGGTGGGCCAAGGGCCCGTAGCGATGTCAATGTCGGCGGGAACTTGGAGAGTTCGGGTTTCGTTCGTATATTGAACGTGTTCTTGGGGACGCCAAGGTTTCGACGGGTTGTATGGATGGCGTGAGGAGCAGGCGGAGGCTGGGGTGCCCTCCTTAATCAGGACTCCAAAATCTAAGTGCCAATAACACTTACGCAATGGCTGCCTAACTAAAAGTACGGCACCTGTCGCCCCCGGGAACTGTCTAACGATACCGGGCCCGATATCAAATCATGGTTAGACTGGCCCGTGGACTGCCATGCAGACGGGCGAGATTTAGTGGCTGGCTCCCGATAGTTTTGGGGTTGGTACGCCCCGGGAGTGAGAAACCAACCAACTCCTAAGCCTGTAGCGCCTTGTGTGGTCCGCTTCTCGGACGCGGGTTCGATTCCCGCCGTCTCCACTAAAAAGCCCCTTGTTAAACTATGAATTTCATAGGCTTGACAAGGGGTCATTTTTTGGGTATCTTCTTTTGTCAAAGAATTGTCAAAAGAATAGATTGTAACGGAGTTCACATGGCGACTATCTACAAAAGAGGAAAATTCTGGCACGCGCAGTTCAGCCAAAATGGGAAACTGATGCAGCGTTCGCTTGGAGTCACTTCAAAGAAGCTCGCCGAGGTTAAGCTGGGTGAAATCATTCGGAACTTGGAACTCGGAATTGTCGGATTAGGCAAGCACTCGATCAGCAATGAACGGGCCTTCCAGCTTTTTCAGACCGAGGTGCTGGACAAGAAGTCACCGCCATGGCGTAAACGGCAAATGCAGCATTTGATGCACTTTCAAACTTGGATCGAGAATGTCGCCAAGGCGAACTTCTCGGACTTGAGGACCGCCGAGATTGACGAATTTATGGCATCGCGACGGCCTTTGATTTCTGACAAAACCTGGAACGACGAACTGGCGACCCTGAAGATGTTCTACAAGTGGGCGGAAGAACGCGAATACATCCGAAAGAATGCTGCAACCGGGGTCAAACGCTACAAGGTCGATCCCAAGGCAGTCCGAATCTTCACAAAGGACGAAATCGCCCTAATTACGAAGCATGCCACTCCCTATCAGTTGCCGTTCTATTCGCTATTGTTGACGACCGGACTGCGCGACGGCGAGTTGCGCAACTTGGAGTGGTCAGAAGTCGATTTTGAAAACGGACTGATTTTCGTGCGCATCAAGAAGAGCTGGCAACCCAAGACAAGGCGTGGCCGGGCCGTTCCCATGGCGAAAGAAGCCCGCGAAATACTCCACGGGCTTCCTCGACGGGGTTCATACGTGTTTACAACTGCGAACGGCAAGGCGTGGGCTCCGCCCCGGCAGCCATGGTGCGATTTGCTTGACCGAATCTACAAGAAGGAAGGAATCGACCTTAGGGGTCAGGTTTCGCTGCACACGTTCCGGCATACTTTCGCGACTGTATGCTTAATGAGCGGAATTGACATCAAAGTCGTTTCCGAATACTTGGGTCACACCAGCGTTAAGATGACCGAGAAGTACCTTCACCTCCTGCCGGAGCACAAATCGCGGGAAATGCAGAAGGTCAATTTTCAAGGCCTTTTGGCGGGCGGCCACGGCGCTTAGGCTTTGCTGCCGTCCAATCTTTCACTTCTTCCGGTTCGAATCTCAACGATCCCCCGACCTTACGGCAGGGGATTTTGTTTTGGGACGCCCAGCGGTAAACGGACTGGACGGCGACTTGGAGATACTTTGCTACTTCTTCAACTTTCCAAAGCGAACGGGTTTCGTTTGGCGTTACTGCTGTGTTCTGTTGGGCCATTGTGCTCCTTGGCTTGATGCTTAAATACTATTTTGAGAGAAGAGAGAAAGTTTTGAGGTCTCAATAATGTATGGTATTCCCTTGTACTTAAAATGAACATAATGGTCGGGCTTGTCTTGTACGTTTGCTGCAAAGTTCTGCATCCAGACGGATTCGGCATGCGCAAGAATATGTCCATTCATGAATGTGATCCGGGACGAATTTGCGTGCGTGACTTCGACAGGGTTGTCAAGCCCGGGAATCAATACGTAGTTGTATGGCAGCTTTCTTGCAGCGACCTCGTGGCGTTTTTCAGCTCGATCAAGCTTCGTTTTGAACTGAGTTAGAGACTGAGCCCGCTGGGCCGCGTCTCTAGTGTTCAGGACTTCTTCGATCTTAGCTTTTTGCGTTTCGATTCGGTCTGCGGTCTGACGCCTCCAGGATCTCTTAACGCTTACTTCCGCCATGAGTTGCTCAAACTCCTTTTGAGAGATTCGCCATGAACCGTAATAAATAGCCCGAGCAGACATTTGGTAAAACCGTAGAAGTCCGTTTTCACGCAGTTTGTCACGAGTGCGCCGAATCTGATCTGCGGACCAGAGAAATGCATTGTCGGGTTGCTCGTTTCGGCTAACATATCCGGCAGCCCTCAGGCGAATCGTTTCCACGGTCATGCGACAATAGCGTTTCTTACCAATTACAGATTGAATAGCTGACCAAACACAGAAATCACGCCACGGCATTTCGCCAGACCCTAATCGCGCAACTTTCCATGTATCAACGAAGACCCAGCAATTCGCTGATTGGCGCTATTCTCGCACGCTCTCAAGTCTTTTGTCAACTGTATCACGCTGATCGTTTCCCGGGGATTCGTCAAAAGGCTGGCCAAATCGTCACAGTCAGCATAGGCAAAAAGAAGACTTGCCTTGAACTCGTGGTGGCTAAAATTAGACAATACGTCAAGAAGAACCAGTGGAAACCGGAATGACTTTACCGGGCATTCTTGGAGGGCCTCTACTATGTCTTCAGATAACATTCTAAGAAAGGGCCTGCGCTTGTTGTGTCGCTCGTGTCGTCGTGGTTTCTTTTGTTTCTTTTGTTTTCAGAGTTTCCAGAGTTTCTTTAGTACATTATAGTCAGCACTCTTAACGCACCAAACGAACGTGACGAATCACCTATCAGAGACAAATTGGAACACCCTTCGCGCGCGCGCGATGGGACGGGGAATCGTGGGTAGTTTGCACGCGCGTAAGGACTCCTCACGCTGGGCCCCAAATATAGCATTCTCACAGGAAGTGTCAATAAAGAAAAGGAAACTCCTAAAGTCGGTATTTTGAGCAACTTTTTTCGCGCTGAATCCCGGTAAGATGCGTACCTTGACACCCCTTTGCAGTTAGTAGCATAATTCTGAATAAAGCGGAGTAATTGGGGGCGAAGAGGCATGGCCTCTTGGTTCCGATTTTTTTGAGCTGTTTTGTAGGGATAAAGAAAACGATACCGACCACGGGTTCTCCTTAGCGCATGTAACGGAGCGTCTGAGACAGCCAGTCCCCAATATTGGGGGAGGGATTGTTTGCCGGGCTAATCTTGCCACTTGCCGATATGCTTTTCCCGTTGTACATTTAGCAGGATTGACCAATTTTCTGTCCTTTACGGTGTCCCGGCCTGTCCGGCAGCCGCTCCCCTACCCCATTTCCCCATGCCCCGTCCATCGAAAAAAAGTCTGGATAAGTCCCCCAAGAAGTCCAAAGAGGCATCGTCCTCCTCCTCAGGCGCGAATATTGGCTTTGAGGCGCAGCTTTGGAAGGCAGCCGACGCGCTGCGGTCCAATATGGACGCTGCCGAATATAAGCACGTCGTGCTGGGCCTGATCTTCCTGAAGTATATCTCGGACGCGTTCGAGGAGCAGTTCGAGAAGCTCAAGGCGGACAAGAAGCATGGGGCCGATCCGGAGGACCCGGACGAGTACCGGGCGGTCAACGTGTTTTGGGTGCCCAAGGAGGCGCGCTGGTCGGTGCTGGTCAAGAATGCCAAACAGCCGACCGTGGGCAAGTTCGTGGACGACGCTATGCTGGCCATCGAAAAGGACAACCCGACGCTCAAGGGTGTGCTGCCCAAGGATTATGCCCACCAGCGGCTGGATAAGCAGCGTCTGGGGCAGCTTATCGACCTGATCAGCAACATCGGCTTAGGGGACGCGGCGGCGCGGTCCAAGGACATTCTGGGGCGCGTTTATGAGTATTTTTTGTCGCAGTTCGCCAGTGCCGAGGGCAAGAAGGGCGGGCAATTCTATACGCCCCGGTGTATTGTGCAATTGCTGGTTGAGATGCTGGCACCTTACAAGGGGCGGGTGTATGACCCGTGCTGTGGATCGGGGGGAATGTTTGTGCAGTCGGAGAAGTTCGTTGAGGCGCATGGCGGCAAGGTGGGCGACCTCTCGGTTTACGGGCAGGAATCGAATCACACGACGTGGCGGCTGGCCAAGATGAATCTGGCAATTCGCGGGATGGACGGGAATCTGGGCAAGGAGCATGCGGACACGTGTCACCGCGATTTGCACCCCGACTTGAAAGCCGATTTCGTGATTGCCAATCCGCCGTTCAATGACAGCGACTGGCGCGGCGAGCTTCTGAAAGACGACAAGCGCTGGAAGTACGGCACACCGCCGACGGGGAATGCCAACTATGCGTGGGTGCAGCACTTTGTGCATCACCTTGCGCCGGCGGGACTGGCGGGGTTTGTGTTGGCGAATGGTTCGATGTCGTCGAATCAATCGGGCGAGGGCGAGATTCGCAAGGCGATGATTGAAGCCGATTTGGTGGATTGCATGGTCGCGCTGCCGGGCCAGCTGTTTTATGCGACGCAGATTCCGGTTTGCCTGTGGTTTTTGTCGCGGGACAAAAAGAACGGGCGCTTCAAAGACCGGCGCGGCAAGGTTTTGTTCATTGACGCGCGGAAGCTCGGCACGATGATGGACCGTGTGCATCGCGAATTGACCGTTGACGACATCAAGCTCATTGCGGGGACGTATCACGCGTGGCGCGGGGACAAGGAGACGAAGCAGAAATATCAGGATGAGGCGGGCTTTTGCAAATCGGCCACGCTGGATGAGATTCGCGGACATAACCACATTTTGACTCCGGGCCGCTACGTCGGCGCGGCAGAAGTGGAAGACGACGGCGAGCCGTTTGAAGACAAGATGAACCGCCTCACCGCCACACTGAAAGAGCAGATGACCGAAGCTGCCAAACTTGACAAAGCGATTTGGAAGAACTTGAAGGAGTTGGGATATGGGGGTGACCAATGCAACAACTCTGCCAAAGGTCGCACCCTTCACAGAAGTTGATCCGAGCATATAGTGGACAATCGCGGAAGAACTTGTCCTATATCTCAGTAGGACGACCTTTGATTGCAACGAACTGTATTAGGAACGAAGGATTATTCCTGTTTATGAAACTGAACGGTTCGTTTCGGATGAAACCTATTCGACATGGTTCAGAGGGCATCCGGTTCCTGGTGACCTGATATTCGTGACAAAAGGCTCTCAGGTCGCGTCTGTATGACCTGAAAAATGGACTTTTGTATTGCGCAAGACATAGTAGCAGTTCGCGCTGATAAGTTGAAAATTGGCCGAAATTCTTGTTTGCTGTGTTAAGGTCAGGGAAATTCAAGACCAAATACTGAATCTCCACGTTGGCACCATGATTCCGCATTTCAAGAAGGGAGACTTTGACAAGCTCTTGATTCCCATACCTGAAAGAAGGGGTGCAGAGTTCATCGGCAAACTCTATTTTGAGATGTCGCTTAAGATTGAGTTGAATCGGAAGATGAACGCGACGTTGGAGGAGATGGCGCGGGCGTTGTTCAAGAGTTGGTTTGTGATTTTGATCCGGTGCGCGCGAAGTCTGAGGGCCGCGACCCCGGCCTGCCCAAGCCTATCGCCGACCTCTTCCCCTCGTCGTTTGTGGATTCGGAATTGGGTGAGATTCCGAAGGGGTGGAAGGTGTTTGGTCTCGATGAAATCGCCGTTTTTCTTAATGGGCTTTCTCTTCAAAATTATCCCCCGCTTGACGAACAGGTGTTACCAGTAATAAAGATTGCACAATTGCGAAAAGGGACATCGGAAGGTGCTGACCTTGCGAGAGCAGAGATTGCTCCTGCATATGTGATTGCTGACGGTGACTTCCTTTTTTCGTGGTCAGGTTCGTTAGAGTGCGTTTTGTGGACTGGCGGGCCGGGAGCGCTAAACCAACACTTATTCAAAGTGACATCTGAGTACTACCCGAAATGGTTCTACTACTTATGGACACTACATCACCTATCTGATTTCAGGCTGATTGCAGCAGGCAAAGCGACCACGATGGGGCATATCCAAAGGCATCATTTGCGTGAAGCAAAGGTTATTGTACCAAATAGCAAATGTATTGAACTGGCGGGAAATGTAATTGAGAGAAATTGCTTGACCGTTCAATTGAAGCGAACGGGTCCCGCACTCTCGCCTCGCTTCGTGACACGCTGTTGCCGAAGCTGATTTCGGGTGAGATTCGGGTTAAGGATGCGGAGAGGATTGTGGGGAAACATTTATGAGCGAAATCATCAATATCTACTGTGACGGAGGGTGTCACCTTGAGAATGACCATCAGAAAGTAATGGTTCTCGGTGCGCTGTGGTTACCGCACTCGAAGCGCCGTGAAATCGCAACGCGCATCAAAGAAATAAAAGCCCCACAATCTGCGGCGGACTTTGAGAAATCAAGTGGACGAAAGTCTCGCAGTCCAGGTGTTATTCTATCTTGACCTGATTGACTACTTCTTCGATGATGACGACTTGCATTTTCGGGCTGTTGTGATTCCGGACAAGACGAAGCTCGATCACAAGGTGCGCGGTCAGGACCATGACACGTGGTACTATAGAATGTACTATCGCTTGCTCTTTGCACTTGTCAATCCAGAAAACCGATATCGGATTTTTCTGGACATCAAAGATACCCGGAGTGAACCGAAAATCCAGAAGCTTCGAGAAGTGCTGTGTACTTCAAAGCACGGCTTCGCCAAGACGGTAATCGAAAATGTTCAGTCCGTGCGTTCTCACGAAGTTGCTCAAGTTCAGCTTGCAGACTTGCTAATTGGTGCTCTCTCTTATCTTCATCGCGGCGAGACAGGCAACAAAGGTAAACTTGCAATTATTCAAAGAATCAAACAGAAGTCAAAACGTTCGCTTGTCCACGACACTCCCTTGAGCCAAAAGTCAATCTACTAATCTGGGAACCAGAATAGGGATATTCAAATATAGGTGCGCCCGCTTGGCTTCCGACTTTAGAGGGGACAAACGGAGACTGGGATAGTAAGCACCCGCCTCTACTCTATCTTCATTCAAGATGTAGTCGACGGGCGACCGACATTGTTCGGCCTGCCTGTGTGGTACGACAAGCGTAAACAGCCGGGTGACCCGTTTGAGGACGGATTTTGGCACATAGTAGGGCGAAAACAAAACGGCCTACGGCTATTTGATCCGAGCACGAAAAAATCCGCTGGTGTGCGGCATTCATTTTGAATTCTTCTGATCCCAATCTACTTGTTTGGAGTACTTGCATCATTCTGGAGTGGTTCGAACAGTAATTTGGCTACCTTGCGAGGATTATGTAGTTGTTGCAGAAAAAAACTAAGGCAGGGCGCGCAGGCGGTACAATCGAATTCTATGATCTCATAACAGCATACAATGTTGATGGTACACGTGAGCGGCAAGAACTGCAAGATCAGTACGACAGACGATTGCCATAAAATGCACAGGCCGCTTCCCAGAGAGAAACGGCCCTTATTCTCCTTCTACACTGACAGCCGTGAGGCTTGGTAGCTGAGACTGAGCAAATATACAGAAGAAATAATGCAAAGTCAAGACCAATCGCTTGCTTGTTTTTCAAGCACTTATTAACCCTCCCGACCGTTTATGACCCGCCTAAACGAAGCCGCTGTTGAAGAAGCCGCGCTGGAAATCCTGCGCGATTTAGACTATGCCTATGTGTTTGGGCCGGATATCGCACCCGGTGAGCCCGCTGCCGAACGGGTGAGCTATGAGCAGATCGTGCTGGAAGGCCGTCTCCGCGATGCGCTGGCGCGGCTGAATCCCACTGTGCCGGGAAGATGCGCTCGACGAAGCGTTCCGCAAGCTGACGAGCCTGATCTGCCGACGCTTGTACAGAATAACCGCGCGCTGCATAAACTGCTGGTCGAAGGTGTGAATGTCGAGTATCAGCACGAGGACGGCAGCTATCGCGGGGACTATGTGCAGGTGCTGGATTTTGACAATCCAGATAACAATGAATTCCTGGCGGTCAATCAATACACGATAGTTGAAAGCGATCAAGAACGCCGACCGGATATCGTTATCTTTGTCAACGGCTTGCCACTGGCCGTGATTGAACTGAAGAATCCTGCCGACGAAAAGACGGACATTTGGAAGGCGTTTGACCAGCTTCAGACTTACAAAGAGCAAATTACGTCGCTGTTTCATCACAAGGCTTTGCTGATTTCAGACGGGATTTGGGCAAGGGTTGGCAGCTTGACGGCGGATAAAGAGCGGTTCATGCCATGGCGGACGGTCGAGGGGGATAAGCTCGCCGACAAGCACCTCCCGCAGCTTGAAGTCGTGCTGAAGGAGTCTTTGAACGGCAGCGATTTCTGGATATGGTTCGCTTCTTCACGGTCTTTGAAGAAGACCAGAAGGGCAATATCATAAAGAAGCTTGCGGGGTACCACCAATACCACGCGGTCAATCATGCCGTTGAGTCCACGGTGAATGCGGCAGGCGCGGATGGCGATCAGCGCGTCGGTGTCGTGTGGCACACGCAAGGCTCAGGCAAGAGCTTGACGATGGCGTTCTATGCAGGGAGGGTCATCTGCATCCGGCCATGGAGAATCCGACGATTGTCGTGATTACGGACCGCAATGATTTGGACGATCAGCTCTTCGGGACATTCGCAAGGTGCAAGGACATCCTAAGACAAGCCCCTGTTCAAGCAGAGAATCGCGACGATTTACGGGAGAAGCTGAAGGTTGCGTCGGGCGGAGTTGTGTTTACGACAGTACAGAAGTTCTTTCCGATCAAGGACGAAGAAGTCAAGCATCCCTTGCTCTCTGAACGCAGGAATATCGTAATCATTGCTGACGAGGCCCACAGGACGCAATACGGCTTCATAACAGGATTTGCCAAGCACATGCGCGATGCACTGCCCAACGCGTCGTTTATAGGGTTTACGGGCACTCCGGTTGAACTTGCGGACAGACAAACGCGCGCAGTCTTTGGCGATTACATCAGCGTTTATGATATCGAGCAAGCCAAGGACGACGGCGCGACGGTGCCGATCTACTACGAAAGCAGATTGGCAAAGCTCGATTTGAATGAAGACGAACGCCCGCATATTGACCCTGAGTTCGAGGAAATCACGGAGGAATGAAGAGGCGGAAGATCGTGAACGGCTAAGAAGGTGGGCAGCTTTGGAAGCGTTGGTTGGCTCTGAGAAGCGCATTAAGCTTGTCGCGCAAGACTTAGTCAATCACTGGCAAGAGCGTCTGGCAGCGATGCGTGGCAAGGCGATGATTGTCTGCATGAGCCGGAGAATTTGCGTTGCGTTGTACGATGAACTTATTCGCATAAGACCCGACTGGCACGGCAAACACGGATGATACGGGGAAAATCAAAGGTCGTGATGACAGGCTCGGCGTCCGACCCTCTCGATTGGCAGCAGCACATTCGTAACAAACCCAAACGCGAAAAGCTCGCTGAACGCTTCAAGGACCCGAACGACCCGTTTGAACTTGTGATTGTGCGCGACATGTGGCTGACGGGCTTCGACGCGCCTTGTCTGCACACGATGTACACGGACAAACCAATGCGCGGCCACGGGCTGATGCAAGCCATCGCGCGCGTCAACCGCGTGTTTAAGGATAAGCCGGGTGGTTTGGTTGTTGACTACCTTGGCTTGGCGCAAGAACTCAGGGTTGCGCTTGCGACCTATACGAAAAGCGGCGGCGAAGGCGCACCCACACTTGACCAAGAGGAAGCTGTGCGCCTCATGCTTGAAAAGCACGAAGTTTGCTGCGGGATTATGCACGGATTTGACTGGTCAAGCTGGACGAGCTATCACAACGAACGACAGACTGACATTGCTGATCCAAGCCCAAGAGCACGTCTTGCAACAAGAAGATGGCAAGGCGCGGCTATTCAAAGCCGTTGCCGATTTGTCCAAGGCGTTCGCGTTGGCGGTGCCACATGAGGAAGCCATTCGGATTCGTGATGATGTTGGATTCTTTCAGGCAGTGAAGGCACAACTCTCCAAGGTGACCCGGACGAAGAGCGCCCGCCGATTGACTTGGACCATGCCATTCGGCAGCTTATTTCACGGGCGGTGTCTTCTGAAGGTGTTATTGACATATTCGCGGCTGCCGGACTGAAGAAGCCGGACATCTCGATTCTGTCAGATGAGTTCCCTTGAAGAAGTTCGCCAGTTGCCACATCGTAACTTGGCAGTTGAAACTCTGCGGAAGCTACTCAAGAACGAAATCAAGAACCGTTCACGACATAACCTTGTTCAGGCTCGCTCTTTTTGCAGGTATGCTTGAAGAGTCGATTACTCGCTATCACAATCGGGCCGTCGAGACCGCGCAGGTCATTGAAGAGTTGATTGCGCTGGCCAAGGACATCAAGGCCGCCGACCAGCGAGGCGAATCGCTCGGATTGACTCCGGATGAGATTGCGTTCTATGATGCTTTAGAGGTCAACGATAGCGCAGTTAAGGTCCTTGGGGATGCGACTCTGAAGATCATAGCACAGGAGCTTGTTACGGCTGTACGGAACAGCGTTTCGATCGACTGGACAGTGCGGGACAATGTACGGGCAGGGATTCGGGTCGTGATTAAGCGGATTCTGAAGAAATACGGCTATCCGCCAGATATGCAAGCAAAGGCGACGGAACTGGTTCTGGAACAGGCGGAGGTACTGTGTGAGGGTTGGGCGGCAACCAGTTAGCGCGTGTGGGCTTCGCCGGTCGACAAAAGCTACGGTGGCAAGTACGGCAAGTCCGGTTCCGTCGAGATAGGGTGATGACCGCGAGGCCTTCGACTTTGTGTCCCTTGTGAAGTCCAATACACTGTCAAAAATTTGTCAAAAGCCCTATGAGGACAGGAGCAAAAAAACAAGCACTTAGAGAGTAAGATTGAGACCTGATTTAACTGGGATATAGAACATAAAATATTGTAATATTTATGTTTATGATTCAGCAAGACGATATTTCGATTCCCGCCGCCTCCACTATTACACCCTTGTTAAGTATTGACTTAGCAAGGGTGTCTTGTTATCTTGCAGCAAATAGCGACAAGACAAGTACAAGGCATATCACGAAAGAGGGTCCGGCAGTTTCATTTCAGCATTGCTTAACAACAGGTTAGCGCGCAAGGCGAATGTTAGGCGGCGGAATGCTGCCCATATCTTAGCTCGAAACTCGATCAAATTGTTTGATAAGAGCACGATTTGCTACCTAAGCGAACTGGTAAGACGGTCATGGCAGTTATCTCCAGTTGACTTGTTGTTTGTCCCATGATGAACGTGCTACAGCAATGTCCAGCGTGATGGCTCCTGCGGCACGGGTTACCTGCAATCCCGCTCGCAGATGTAGCGCCATAACTTGGACCGATAAGATAGAAAGAGGTTTGCCAATTCGGCAAACCTCTTTGTACTTTATGAGATTCAGTGATTCAGATCATGTGCTCGCTCTTGTTAGGGCTGCAATGCTGGGTTTGTCACGGCACCAAGCCAAGCACTCTGTAGAAGATGAACTGCATCGGGCTCTTGTCTTATGTGGGCATCGATGTAAGAGGATGTTGTCGTCGTACCGAGAAGAGACCAACCTGCGCCGCCGTTCCATTCGGAGTCGGTGTCGGATGCATAGATGTAATAGTACGCATTCCCGACGGCGCTGCCCCAACGTAATGTTGAATAGACAGAGTCGCCAACACTATTGGCGCGAATCGTCACATTTGTAATAGTGTCGTGCAACGCGACCTGCAGGAACGTGACGGCCTCGGGGTGCCTTTCATGGTTTCAACATTGCCAACATTGTCTGTTGCGAGAGAGAAGAACCCATAATGTGGCCCGGAATGCCTGTGAAATATGATGGAAGTATCTTCAACATTCGAGGCATATGCTGAGAACGGTCCGAAATCTTCCGATACGTACAGGGCATAGTTTGCAACACCAGAGCTGCCTACTACATCCTGGACCAGTCCAACTGACGGGAATGCCACGCTGTCCGGGTTCGGCCGGTAGAGGGAGAGTACTAGTCGGCAAGTCGGCATCTATTGTGTTGAAGATCGGAGGTGTGACCGCAGGCTCGTTCAGTCAAAGACGATGCTCGCTTGAGCATCGATGACGTCTCCAGTTTGGGATACGTGTGTTCCCGGTCTGATCGTGTAGTTTACAAAGCCCTCGCCGCGATGTGTGATGCTGTCGTTGATAGCTAGCATGCCGACGAACGGACTTGTGGGAGGTTGGCCTGTGATGGGATCAATGGACGTGAAGTTCCAGAAAATCTCGTTGGTGTTGACATTGATACCTGCGGTTACATCTACGTAGATGCCTAACGAATCGCGCACGTCAAGCCTTGTTGTGTAGAAGGCACGATTGGCCGGAACCCAAAGCATATTAGCAAATCTAGCTGCCCAGCCCGGGAACGAGTTCGGGTTCAAGTCGGAGTCGAGGCGCGTGTCCGATGTGAACGGCGCTTGCGTTGGCTGTGGCAAGCTCGGCGGAATTTTC
>JADJEH010000008.1 GCA_016702305.1 bacterium | reverse complement strand
GGTTGGGTTGTCAGGCTCGGATGTTGTCCTTCGGTGGCAGCCGGTGGCTGGCGCGACCGAGTACAACATCTACAAGGAAACCGCTGAAATCACGGACGTAACGAACCTGTTTCAGTACGCCACGGTCAATGCGCTGACCTTCACCGACAACACGTCGGGCGGACAGCAGTTCTATTACGTGGTTACAGCCGTCGTTCCTGCCGGCGATCTGACGGGTACGATCAATGACACTTCGAACACTGCGGCGCAGGGCGCCCTGGTGTATGCCTCGCTGCAGGGCAACCCGAGCGTTTTCGGTTTGGCCTACACCGATGCCAACGGTAACTATCTGGTCGAGACGCTGCCGGTTGGCACCTACGACGTTTGCGTCTACAAGGTCAATCGCCCCGTCGCCACGACCACCGCGGTGATCACCGAAGGCGGCGTGGTGAACTGGAGCTACACGTGGACCGTCTTCACACGCACGCTGCTTCCGCTGAACGTGTCCGGAACGTTGACCAACGATCAAGTCTACGAATTGACCGGTCCGACTTCCGTGGCTCCGGGCAGCGTATTGGATATTGAAGAGGGTGTCACGATCAACGGCTCGTCGTCCATCAACGCGGACACCGTGAACGTGCTGACGTTCCTCGAAGTAGAAGCCTCTGACGGTGTCAA
This sequence comes from bacterium, assembly GCA_016702305.1. Classification (NCBI taxonomy): domain Bacteria; species bacterium. The sequence goes on along the minus strand of JADJEH010000008.1, from coordinate 93,670 downwards.
TTCCAATGGAGTGATGAACGTAAACGGCACCAAGTACAAGCCGGTCGTGTTCACGTCCGGCCGCCTGACGGGTACGCCGCGCGACGGCGATTGGGGTGGCTTGATCATCTCCGGCGATGCGCAGAATAACCGTGGCCGCGTCGCGGTCGGCGAAGGCAATACCGGCCCGTTCGGTAACGCGCTGGCGAATGCGTTGAATACTCAAAGCAGCGGTACGGCACAGTATTTCCGCCTCGAGTACGGCGGTTTCCGCTTCACGGAGCGGCACGGACTATCACCACTTCCAGGCGTTCGGCGGCCAGGACGACGGCGTCGAGTTCTTCGGCGGCACGAACAGCATTCACCACGTGGTTATTCAGAACACCGGCGACGACGGTTTCGACTGGACGGACGGCTGGGTCGGCAAGGCCTGGAATGTGGTCGTGTACTGTCGCGGCCAGTTCTCGGACAAGGCCATCGAAGCCGACAACCTCGAAGCCGACAACAACGCGCTGCCGCGTTCGAACGGTTGGCTGTCGAACTTCACGTTGGTTGGTCATCAGGGCAGCCCCGCTGCGAACACCGACCTTCTGAATCCGCGTCGTGGTACGCTGTTCAACTGGTTCAACTTCGTCGTCACGCTGGGTGGCTCGGGCGGTATTGATATGGACAACAGCGCGACGGCAGCGGCTGGCGCGGGCGGTCTGACGCGAATTGACAACTCCCTGTTCTGGGACAACGGCGCTGCGGCGACCGAAGTCATTGACGCCAACACCGGCGCCGGCATCGGCGACGGTCACTTCCGCTGCGAAGACGCGGAGTGGGACAACGTCAACGGCGTCCCTGCCGGCGGTATGACGCTTAACAGCCACATTCTTGCCGCCCCGACGGGTTGGACGCAGAATATCTCGAACTTCCGTGGCACGGGCTTCAGTGGCACAAACGCGACGACCCTGATCGCGGATCCGCTGCTCGTGAACCCGACGGCTTATGACGCCCGTCCGGCCGTGGGTTCGCCCGCGCTGGTGGCAGCCGAATGCCGCGCCTGCCTCGACGCTTGCCCGTTACGGCCTGCCCTACGCCCCTTACCTTGGCGCCTTCAGCGGCCCGAGTGACAACTGGGACGCCGGCTGGTCGCGCTAAGCGTAATTGCGATTATTTCCGATCAACGGCGGGTCCGCGTTTGCGTTGACCCGCCGTTTTGGCCAAAGCTATGACAGCCCTCATTTTTTGGACTGGTGTTACGGCTGCGGCTGCTCGAAAAGCCGGCGCTCCGCGCCGCCATTCCCTGGCATGTTCCCCTCAATGGCCGAGCTGGCCGCGGGGTTGGGGAGGTGCAGGATTGCAGTCTGGAAGGTGAAGGCCTACTGTCTGACCGAGCAGGAATACCGCGACGTTATCCTGTGGGCGAATTTGCCCGCAGCCGAGAAGTGCAAAACATGCCTGTTGAAAGGCGCATGGGGCTGGGTGAAGCGGGATGTTGACAAAGCGTCACGCCGCTATGTATGACTTTGGCAGGCGCGATCTGGCTTCCTCAGACTGGGTAGACGAGCCTGAAGAAGTCCGGACTTACCCGCAGATCAAGGTTCACCGCGGCATTTCGCATGATGGTGACCGTTGACGGCGCTGAAGAGGAAGAATGGCGTCTACTTAACATCGTGCTGGAGTACAATGGCTGGTACAAAGTAATCGCCTATAACGACTGACCGGCGTTCACAAATAGCACGCTGCCTTGCGAAAAGGGTCTACCGAATTGGTAGACCCTTTTTCCATGTGCCGTATGCGCTGCCCCGGACGCGCGCTAAACGAAGGCCTTGACGATCTCCCTGTGCAGCGAGTCGAGATCGCCGTAAGCCTTGTTGATCTCGTCAATCTTCTCCTGCAATTTGCGCATCAACTGCTGCTTCTCCAGTCCATTCCGGAAGATCAGCAGCAGGTCGCTGTTGTCCCACGGCTTCTCGATATACTGAAACAAGCCGACCTCATTGATCGCCTTGATCGCGTTTTCTTTGTCGGCGTAACCGGTCAGCAGAATCCGCGGGACGTCGGGCCGCAACTGCCGCACTTTCGACAGAAAGGTGATGCCATTCATCTCCGGCATGAGATAGTCTGATACAACCAGGCTGATGTCATTGGAAGATGCGACGAAATCCAAGGCCTGATTCGCGGACTTGAACGGCACGCAAGTATAATCGGTCTCAAGCTCGATCAGCGAACGAATGCTGATGAGTACCATTTCCTCGTCGTCCACAAGAACAATAATTTGCGGTGTAACCTTCTCGGACATATCCTCTCCGTTTATCTATGCGTGCTATTTCACGGCGCAACTCGATCAGCCGACCAAATTGCGCAACTTGGATGCCAGAACTTTCAGAACACCCTCGGTAATTCTGGAGTGGTCCGCGAGCAAATCCAGAAAATCCTCTTTGTCAATCCGCAGCAAGTTGCTCTCTTCCGCCGCGACCGCCGTGACGATTCTGGTCTCGTCGTCAAACAGCGCCCACGTTCCGAATACGTCCCGCGGTCCGGCGAGCATCACCTCAATGCCGCCGCGCTGCAGACGAATGCTGCCGTCCAACACAAGATACATCGAGTCCGATATGTCGCCTTCCGCGTAAAGAACTCGCCCCGGCTCGGCCACAACCTCATCGGCGATCATGGCAACGTAGGCCAGATCTTCCAGCGGGATCTTGGCAAAGACATCCACGTCTTGCAAGAAGATGACCTTTTCAACGGTAGTCAACATGGCGGCGTGCTCTGAAGAGCCGTTGGAGTAAGTGCCGAGCGTTTCACGCGGGCGGCGGTTTCGCGTACAACCGAATCGTCGTGAGTCTCGAACGCTGCAGGGTCGTGACTCTCCGCGTCAGGATCCCTGAACCAGCACAAATGGAGTGCGGTGGTTCGCAGCCAATCGTCGTCGCCCCGCAGCAGAATATTGAGCGCTCCGGTTTCAGAAGTCTCTTTGAGTCCAAACAAACTTGCGCCGAATTCGACAAGCTCGGCCCGCCCGGTCCGTTCGGCAATCGGGATAAGCGCTGCCCGCATGCCCGGCCGCAGGATCAATTCGAGCAGCTCAATCGCGTTCGCCCGTTGATCAGGCACATCGCTCGTCACGCCGAGGTAGGCGTGATACATGTCCTTCGGTGGATGCTCGAGCCCGAGCAGCCTGAAGATACGTTCGAGACCACTCGTCAACTTCTCATGCAGCGTACGAACAAGCAACTGGCGCGCTACCGCCTGGCCCGTCGCCGCGTCGCGCGTCGGCGCGCGCTCCACGCAATCGAGCACGAACGTGAGCTCGTAGTAACTGCGAATCTCCGCCCAAATCACGGGGTCAAGTCTTTTTGCTTTGATCTTCAGACTTGCGTCCCGACTGCGCATGCGGTTCAGGGCGCGTATCACTTCGTACCGCAGCTTGACATGCTGCATCCCGAGGCATTCCGTCAACAGCGCGAAGCAACGCTGCGTGCCAATCATGGACAGGATTCGGGGAATCTCAAAGCGTTCGCGGTAATTCGCCTTCGCGTCGCGCAAGACGTTGGCCAACCTCTCGGCGATCGGCTCACCGTATTCGGACAGCGCTTCACGCGCATTCTTCCGGAGGCGTTTGTCGCTAAGTTGACTTACCAGCACACCCACGAAGCGCTCATCACGGGTGCGCCCCGCACTCAGCGCTGCGTGCGAAGCGACCTCGGGCGAATCGGACTCGAGCAGCCGTTCAACGCAATACCCAAATTCGACCTGCGGTGCAATGCTCAAAGCCTCCGCCATGGCCAGTCCAATCTCGGGGGAATGCGAATCTTTCTCAATGGCCGTACAGAACTCGCCATAAAACTCGCGTAAATCTACGGCCCCGCGGAATGCGTTGTCCGACGCCCACTCTTTGGCCGCGGCCACAATGGTAGCGGCGGTCACCCGGTCGTCCTGGCGGCTGATGAACTGCTGGATGCTCTGCGTCTTATCATTAGAGCGCCGCAGCAGGTATCTTGTTGCAGCCACCCGCACCTCCGCCAGCTCGTGCAGTTGGTGCGCGGTCGCATGCGTGGTCAGATCCACCGCAGGAATCGTGCGCGCAATGCGATAGACCCGCCTGAGGACACCGCCGGTGCTCGTGCCGGCGAGTCTGGTGAGATGCAACGCAAGCCGCTTGTCGCCCATGTTTTCTAGATAGCCCAGTGCCATCAGAAGCTGCTTGTCGTTCTTGCTGTCGAGCAATCCAATCAGGTGATCGGCCCGCAAGGAAGAGTATATTTCGTAGGACAGGTCTTCGGGCTGGATGGCTCGCTTGCTGATCGCCTGCCGGAAAGCATTCAGGTAATCCGTTCTCGCCAGATAGACCAGGCCTATCCACACGACGGCCAGACCCAAAATCATCGCGCTGAGCTCACGCGGTCCCGCGAAATCCCAGAACATGAGCAGCAACACGATCGCACCGGCAAGCCCCGTCGCAAAATTGTCAATCGCCACATCCACAAGCACCTTCACGCGATTCTTGAGGCGCATCGGTACCGGCAGACCCAGCAGCTCAAGTCCGGCCTTATGCAGCGACTGTTTGAGCCCGCCTTCGCCTACTTTCAAAGCGGACGCGGCCCAGAGCGTCGGAAAGAGCATCACGGTTCCCGCGCCGGCAACGACCACAACCGGCAGAAACGTCAGGGCGGAGACAACTCCGAACGATTTCAGGATACGGCTCGTCGCCAGAATCTGGATCAAGAACGATGCGATGCTCAGACTTGACATCCAAAAACCAAAAAAGGCCGTCATCTCGTCTGAATTCGAAATCGACTGCGAGGCCATCACACTGAATTGGTAATCAATCAGCGTTCCCACAACCACGCCGATGCCGACAATGCCTGATAGATAGAGGACCAGCCGCGACTGTAACAGCAGACTCCACGGGCTCGGCTCTTCCCAGCGCGCCCGCTGCCGATCCTGCCGCCGCATGCGTTCGCCGTATGTAGCGTGGGCGCTCCGCTTCCAAATGAAGTATTGGAGCACCAGGCACAGAGCCAGAAACACCATACACAGGTGCAGCATACCGGTCGTGTGAAGCGTGGCCACGAGCACCGAAGTCAGGTAGCCGCCCACGATCCCGCCAGCAATCGCGCCGGAGCCGATCACGCTGAACAACCGCTTCGCCTCGCGCGCGTTGAAAACGTAATTCGCGAGCAGCCAGAATTGCGTCGTCGTGATCAGGCCGAAGATAGTAACCCATACATAAAACGCAAAAATGAACCACTCGGCTGCGTAGTCAATATACAAGAGAAACCAGATACACAACAGACACGCGATTGAGGCCAGCGTGGTGACCGCGATCAACCGGTTCAGCCTAATGCGCTTAGACGCCTTGTTGTAGAAGAGCACGAACAGCGGCGTGATCAAGGCGATGAGGAGAAATACGTACGGCAGTGTGCCCGGGCCATGCGTTGTCAACAGCAGCGACGTTCTGACCGGCTTGACGATCGTCAGTGAAGCGATCAGAAGAAAACTATAGGAGAACATCAGCGCCGAGCGAACTTCTTCGCCCGGCCGCACGTCAAACAGTTTTCTTAGAAACGAAATGACCACCGCGCTCATGTTTGCTATTCTACTTTGCCGCCAGTTCGTCGAAGCGACGGCCCGCGTAGCGTACCGACCACAACCACAACACGACGAGCACCGCGGTCAACAAAGATAAGTATCGGATGCTGTCGAAGTCAACGAAGATCGTCGTCACAGCCAAACTGACGCCCACCGCGAGCGCCTTGGCGAAGCGCTGCACGAACATATCAATGAACGCCTTTGCCTTGTATTTCTCGTCAACAGTCGTCGGAACATACAACGTTTCCTTCGAAGACTGATTGATCGAGTAGCTGAAGCCGTTGTCCAGCGTGTTCAGCGAGCTCCCGACCCACAGAACAGGGAAGAGCAGAAAACCGGTCGAACCGGCCAGCATGGCAACCGGCAAGACCATCAGTGCGGTGGTCAACCCGAAACGCGTCATGACAAAGCTCGTCAAAAAGAGCTGAACGATCATGGAAACCCAATTGGTCACAGCAAAGACCAGCGAGAACTGCCGACCGATGGCAGCGCCATCCAGAAAGTGCGATACGGTCGCCGTGAATTGGAAATCCAGCAACGTAGACACGATTTCGTAAAGCCCCACCACGCCGGCAATCGCCAGCAGATATCGGGATCTCATGACCAGCGCGGCGCCTTCGACGGCCGGGTTACCGTGTTTGCCCTGTTCGATTGAGGGCAAATCAGCCGCCGCCTCACGTCGCGAGTTGATCAATCGTCCGGCGGTCATCGCAATCAGCATGATGACAATCGCGACGGCCAGGCAAACCCACAGCCAATCGCTGCTTGCCATGCTGTCAATCCACAGTCGAACCGCGCTCGTACCGAACACGCCGCCCGCGACTCCACCTAAACCGATCAATCCATAGAGGCGTTTCGCCTCCGCCGCAGTCACGCTATCATTTAAGAACACGAAAAATGTCGCGACCATCAACGTGCTGTATAAATCACCGAACAGATAGAACGTCCAGACCGTCACAGCACCGGGTGCGGCGATTGCCCCGGCGTAAACTGCAAACCCGGCCAAAAAGAACGCGCTGAAGCAATACGTTAGCTGCTGTCTGCGAAAGTGCCGGCTTAGCCAGGTGAATATGATCACGGCAAAGATCGCCACGATCATGTTGAGCACTTTAGCCACGAGTTCCGCCTGTGATGCGGTCATGTGCCAACTCTGAAGCGTCAGGCCGGCGGCGTCATAGTATTGTATGAACAGCGCCTTCTTGATCGGCTTCAGAATCCAGAAGCTCGTAATGACTAAGAAGAAGTAGCCGAACATCAGCAGCGCGAGCGGGAGCTCGTGGCGCCGGATATCAAGCACGGCCTTAAAGGGATTGCTCAAAGTGCGTTCTGTCTATGATTCCCGTTCGATTCCAACTATCACGTGTGCTCCGCCGCGGCCCTCAATGTAGGCCACTGTCGAGTGACTCCAGCCGTGCCCGCGCGAAACCTGAATCTCGACGGCGAGTTGATCGCTGCCATCCGTAAGCGGCGGCATAAGATCGGGACCGATGACGAATCCTTCGGGCACGGGCTGCCACGAGCCGATACTCTTGCCGTTCAAATACGTCCTAAACCGATACGCCGATGCACTTTGGCTCTCAATACCACTTGCCACAGCCAAATCGTCGAACGCGAGGCCGTCTTCGGTCAACGCAATGTGATCAATTGGCGCGACTCTGCTGAACCAATAGCGGCACACGATGTCGCGCCGCTCCAGCAACACGCGAATGAGATACTCTTCGGCGGCCTTGTCACGGTAATTGGCCGACTGCACCGCCGCGCGTATCTGCGGTTCGGTGAATGACGCCACAATCTTAGCGCCCCAGTAAGCATCGCGCGGAGTGTAATACTCGAATGCGCGCGTGGGAAAGATGAACTTGAAGCTCTTTGGATGAAAATTCTCGGCGCTGAACCGACCGATCTCGGGATACTCAACCGGTTCCTGATGGTCGCGAGGCCGCCTTACCAGTCCAAGTTCGAGTGACTTGTTCAACAAGTGCACCGGGTCCATATACGGCTCCGAGCCGCGATCCGCGGGCTTCGCACCGCCCGGATGGCTGCCCAGCGCCGCGCCAAAGTCAATCAGGTAGTGCCGCACAAAGTGAATACCGTCAGCTTCTTCATACCCGTCCAGAAAATTACTCACATTGGTATCATAGTGGCCCAGCCACGCGAAGATGACGCGCATGCCGCGCAGCTCCCGCCGATGTTCATGCGGACATAGATCATTGGGATCATCATGCCGCGTCCCCTTCAGGAGAAAAGGCCCAATCGGCTTGCCGTCAATGTACTTGCTGGCCATGCCCTGGACCTTGCCGTCGTCGGTAAGCTGAACCTTGGCGAGAACGTCCGCCAAATCCTGCTCAGTCATCGTCCGTTTGACACCGTCCGCACCCGTGAACTTGACTCCCTCGCCGACTTTCAATATCGTGGGATCAAACGTCACGAGGTAATTCTCCGGCACGTTGTAGCCCGCGGCATAGAACAGCTTCGTGACAATGATGTCGGTCGTGCTGTTCAGACCGTTGTTGCCGGGTGGATCGAGTTTGATGACGTAGGAATCGCCGCGCGTGTCGCGAATTGTGAAACCGGGCGTCACACCAACGGTCTTCGCGCGAATAACCGTCCAACCGCCGGACTGATCCGGTCCGTCAACGGTATTGGGCCCGCGCAGCACGGCGGCGGGTTCCATCGGCGACGTGAAATTGCGGTTCGTGAACCAACTCGAGTTGTCCACTTCATCCAACGCATTCGCGTTGAGTGCTTCCTTCGGCGCGCCGACCGCTTTACGCATCCAACGGCTGAAATCAAACAGATCCGCGCCGGGCTGTATCATCTGTCGCTGGAAACCGTCCCACAGAATATCCGTGTCCACCTCCTCGGGGCAGACGGGAACATCCGTGCGGTCATCCGGCAGAGGAGGCGGCGGTATAAAGCGCCGTGAGCTTGCACACCCAGCAAGTCCGAGCCAGATACACAGCCCGATCAGGGAGCCGATGCGGTATGCGTATCGTCGGGTCACGGCGTATTCAGAGTGAAGTAGAAGCGATAGCTCTCTTGACTGAAAGCAATCTCCGTTTTTGCAATCAAGGTCGTCGCGTTGTAGAATCTGAAGCCGCCGCCGTAGCCAATTTGCCAGACAGCGAATCGCGCATCCTCAAACACGTCATGGGCCACCTGCCCGCCGTCCACAAACACGACGGCATCCACGAGCTTCGCCCACGGAATCCAAACGGGATACCGGTACTCCGCCGAACCGAGTACATAGTCGTTGTCTCGAAAGCGACCACGCGTCAATCCGCGCACGGTGCCGTAGCTCCCGATTTCCGCCAAATGATAAAATGGAATGTCATGTCCTTCGGCGGCCTGAGTCATTTCGCCCGCGCCGCGCAGCACGAGCACGCGGTCATGGAAGAGGTGCAAATGCTGCGTGAAATCCAAACTGGTCTTCCAGAAGCTCTGACGATCTCCGTGCAGGTCATGGAAGAACAAGCCAGCGATCTTTCCAATCCGTCCCGCGGTCGGATGTCCCGGATCGTTGGCATCGTCGAAACGAAGTGAGAGTTCTGTACCTTGAAACCGGTTCTTGTCCTTGAATCCCGGCAATGACGCCTGGGAATAGTAGTCGTTGATCGTCGGCGTGAACCCGTTGCGTCCTGCGAAGATGCTTGTATTGCTGATGCCGATATCCAGCTTCGCGCGAAAGAACCTGTTCAGCCGCTTCGCAATCGAGAATTCAAACAGCACGTCCTCTTCCGAGTAGACGACTTTGTCGTCCGTCGCAGCTTCAGGCCCGACGCCGTAAAAGGCTTCCGCAGTCAGAGAACGGTAGCGGATCGAGTACTCGGTGGTCAGTGCGGTCCCCAGAGGAACGTCAGACCATTCAACGGAGTAGAGCTGCCTTCCGTCGAGCCACGATGACGCGGTCGTAATCAGCGCCGCGCCTTTCGTAAGGCAGTCTAATCTTGTGAAGCGCAGTCCCGCGCCCGTTCGTGGAGCATAGACCGGCGTGAATCCGGCGCCGCCCACGACACTTACGATCTTGTCAACCACTCCTGTCTGAACGAGGTAGACACCGGCATAACCCAGGCCCAGCACGGTGTAGCGCACCGGCGCATAGGCAAGCTGTCCCGGAAACGAAACGACCTTTTCCAATGTGGAATTCGCCGCAAGTCGTTTTCGTCCGGCCTGCGCGGAGTCCACCGGCTGCGTCGTCGCCGCAGCGTAGGGTACGGCCAGGAGCAGCAGCGCCCACACGTGCCACCGGCACATCCACGGCGCCCAACTTAGGCTCATCTCAGAGCGCGCTGACATCAGACCTGTTTGCGTCAATCGGGAGCAGTATGGTGAATGTTGTCCCCTTGTCAACCTCGCTCTTTACGGTAATGGTCCCGCCGTGCGCCTGCACAATCGAGTTGACAATAAACAGTCCCAAACCCGTGCCGACGCCCACGCGTTTCGTAGTGAATCCCGGTTCAAATATTTTGTCAATATACTCCGGTGCGATCCCCTTGCCGGTGTCGGCGAATTCCACGCGGATCGAACCGTCCTCGACGCCGGTCGTAATTGTGATTTCTCCGCCGTCCTCCATCGCCTGCCGTGAGTTCACCAACAGGTTCAGAAAGACCTGATTCAATTGCCCGGGGTAGCACATGATCGCCGGAATCTCACCGAATTTCTTGACGATCCGAATATTATGCCTGATTTCGTGATCAATCAGCGTCAGCGTGTCCTCAATCCCCTCGTGCAAATCGGCGACGGTGCGTTCAGCTTCATCGATACGCGCGAAGCTCCGCAAGTGCCGAACGATATTCAGAACGCGCATCGTCCCGTTGCTGATCACGCGATTCGCGTCGTCAATGATCGCTAGCGTCGCGGCGACGCCGGGCTCGTCCAGGACGGAGTTCTTCGCGCCGTCGCAGGTCAAATTGCACTTGAGCTTGTCCAGCGCTTTGACCAAAGTCGCGTGCATACTCCCAACGCACCGATCGGTGAATTGATCTCATGCGCGACGCCCGCTACGAGCATGCCGATGGTGGCCAGCTTCTCAGAGTGAATCAGTTGGGCCTGCGTCTGCTGCAACTGCGCTTTCACAGTCTCCAACTCCAGCCTGAGCCTGTCAAGATCGTCGTTGGCGCTGTGTTCGTTTTGTGCTTCCATAAAATCCTGTTCAGGGGACTTGAATGAATTCTTGAAAAACTTGGTCCCAACCCATTAAAACGACATAGCAGTCGGAAATCACGTTAAGAAGTGACTCTGTCCGTGCGTCTTCGTTCAATTATAGCAAGATTACCTGAGAATAGCATGCTAAAACTGCTTGTACCGATGCTCACAAAGAGGTTATTCGAAAAGGAATTGAGATCAGAGTGCTCATTCGGTCAGCGACTTAGACATAAAATTAATATTTACAATATTATAGAACAACAAGCGCTAATTGGATGGAGTATCTGTCACTATTGAATTAGTGCAAAATCAAGCGTACATACTGATATCGTGGCGAAAGCTGTCTCTATTCACGAAACCATCGAAACCATTGAATATCTGCAGGGCTTTTGGTATTTCGGCGTTTGTACTTCTGCTCGTCGTTTCGGCCCAGGGCCAGGAGATTCGATTCAAGCGTGGTCTCAGTGTGGGTTCGAGTCCGCCGCCGGTAGCTCTCAGCTCGGCTGACAGCCAACGTATCGCCACAAAGCCGTACGGGACGCGGCTCTTCGGCAAGTCGGCCTTCTCCCGCAACATCTTGGGAGATATGAAATTTGTCGCACGGACCGGGCTGTCTGATGTGGCCTGGGTCTACTCTTCACCGGCCCGTTTTCACCCGCGCACGCTGAAGTACCTCGCTGGCATCGTTGCCGTCGGAGCCGGAATCTACTTCTTGGACGACGAGATCAGCGCCGGACTGCACCGCAACAAGGATCATTGGAGCATCGAGCCCTTCCACGAAGCCGGGGAGTTTCTGGAACCGGTCGGTCGGCAAGGAACGATGAATAAGTACATTCTCGGCACCGCCGTGGTCTCCTACCTGGTCGGGTTTGAGTGGCTGTCGCGGATGAGTTCTGAAATCCTCGAAAGCTACCTCATCGCGGGACCTCCCAAGGTGATTGTCAACAAGATCACCGGCCGCCCGCGCCCCATCGAGGGTTATCGCTCGAATCACTGGGACTTTTTCGAACCCGGCCAGTCGTTTTTTTCAGGTCACGCTTCCCACGCTTTCCAGATCGCGCGCATCGCCGACGAGCACATTCATTTTGTCCCGATGGACGTTGTCCTCTACATGGGCGCGGCATCCGTTGCAGTGCAGCGTGTGGACTCACGCTGGCACTGGGCATCCGATGTTTGGGTCGGCGGGGCCTACGGTTTCGCCGTCGCCGACGCGCTCGTTGGCCGTCACCGGATGAAGTGGATGACCGTGCGCCCCTTCAGCGGCGGACCGGACGATCCGGCCGGGCTGTGGCTCTCGATTCGCCTTTAAATCCTTCCGCAACAACAACACATCATGGTCGCAGTAAGTACATACACCTCCCGCAGCTCGATATCCCGAAACTGGACGGTCCTTGCGCTGACAGTTTGCATCCTGGCCGTGGCCCCGCATCGGTTGACGGCGCAGATGCAAAATCTCTACGTCAGCGGCTTCGCCAGTCAGGGCTTCGTAACGACTTCTGCCAACCAGCTCCTGGTTGCCCGTTCCGCCAAGGGCAGTTTCGAGTACAACGAGGTGGGCACGACTGTCCTCGCGACGCCGACGGAGCGCTTGCGCGTCGGCATTCAATTTTTGGCTCGCGATTTGGGTTTGGAGGGCAACAACCAAGTCTTCATTGATTGGGCCGGCGGCGACTACCAATGGCGTGATTACTTGGGCGTGCGCGTCGGGAAGATCAAAGTCCCGCTTGGCTTTTACAATCAGGGCCGCGACATTGACATGCTGCGCACCGCCGTCCTCTTGCCGCAGTGCGTCTACAACGAAGGCCTGCGCGACTTCGCCTTGGCCCACGAAGGGGTGAGCCTTTACGGGAATTTACCGCTGCACAAATCCGGCTATTGCGATTACGAGCTCTGGTGCGGTACGCTGAATATTCCAAATCCCAAGAATGGCTTCTGGGGCGGCAACTTCCGGGTCGGAGGGGCGAGCTCGGTATACCCGGTTGGCTTCGAGGCCGCCGCGGAGTACGGCGCCGATCCTAACTCCGTCGCCGTCGAATACCTTGGATCCTTCAACGAAAAAGTCCTCTTTCCGGTCGTCTATGGCGGCGCGTTTGTCTGGTCTCCGCCGGTGCCCGGTCTGCGTATGGGCACCACGTTTCTTGTTGGCGAATTTGAAATGTCGACCGATTGGAATTACGCCGTCACGCTTACGGACTCCAATGGGCACCCACGCGATTTCACGCGGCAGATTCACTATAGTGACGAGTTCGACATCGAGCAAATGGCCACCTTCTCCGCGGAATACGTTCACAAGTGTCTGACCGCGGCGGCCGAGTTTAATTCCAACGTCATGAACTCGGGAAGGGCAGGCACTGGCCGCGAGGAAGGCTATTACGGAATGTTAAGCTGCCGCACCAACAAGTGGCTGACTTGCGGCATGTACTACAGCGTCTACTACCCGCGTGTCAACGACCGTGACGGCGATTTCGCGGTAATGCAAGGGTGGCCGGACTACGCCGGATGGGAAAAGGACCTCGTCCTGAGCACCCGCATTGACATCAATCCCAACATGATGGTTAAGGCGGAGTATCATTATCTGGACGGTGTGGCGCTTCGCGAAGGGCAGGCTCTGTTTGACGGTGCGCGAGCCGGCACGCTGGATCGCTATTGGCATGCGCTCCTCTTGAAAACGACCGTGCACTTCTGATGCGATACGCACGAACCACCGCCGTTCTAACAATCTTGCTCGCTCTGGCCTCCGTCGGATGGTCGGCGGAAATTATTGTATTTGCGAACAAGAACGTGCCCGACTCCGAACTACAGCGCGAGTCCATCGAGCGTATCTACCTTGGCAAGAAGTCGCAGTGGTCCGACGGCTCACATTGTGCCCGTCGTGCTGCGGTCAGGGGCAACACACTCGGCGTTTGTGAAAAAGTACCTTGACCGCGACGCCTCACAGTTCTCCACGTTTTGGAAGCAAGCCGTCTTTACGGGCCGGGGCCTGCCGCCCAAATCATTTGAAACAGAAGCCGAATTGATCGAGTTTGTCAGTGAAACACCTGGCGCCATCGGTTACGCGTCGTATCTGCCAACGTCCAAACCTATCCGCCGGATCGCTGTAAAATGAGCGAATAGCCCGCGATTCACGACCGAACAACCTTATGAGATTCACGCACAAGATCATGTCCATGCCGTTGCTCGCCGCAATGGCATTTGTCGTTATATACGGCATATCCTACATTCAGGCCGAACAAAACGCGCGGCTCGCCGACCGCATTGAGCTGAAGGCCTTTCCGGCAGTCCGTTTGAGCAACGAGCTTGCTACGCTGACCCTTCAGATTCAACACGTCTTCCAAACCTCAATTGTCTTGCAGGATGCGGACATGCTGTTTGAGGCTGATGAAATGCGTCTCCGGCAGGTGTCGTTGCAGGACTCGCTGCGGGTGCTGTTGCCTGAGCATTCCGCGCTGTTGCTCGAAACCAATCGGGCCTTTGAATCTTACTATGACCTTGCGCGCGCCCTGACGCTGCAACTGATAGCAAGCGAGCTTAACGAGGCGCAGTTTCCCAAAGTGGAGGACATGAACCGGCGCTATGAGAACCTGACCGCGCTTCAGCGGGAACTTGGCCAGCGGCTCGCGGGCGGCATGAACGCCGCGTTCCACGACGCCCGCAGTTCACGCGCCAAATCCCAATCGCACATGCGCCTTGCGATTGTCTTTTGCCTTGGTATGCTGTTCATGATCACCGTCGGTCTGATCAGCTCGGTCCTGCGTCCTTTGCGCCGAATTTCCGCGGTCACCGAGTCTATCGCACACGGTAAGCTCGACGCGGTCTTTGACTACCGCTCACGGATGAACTCGGCGCCTGGCTGATAGCGTACGCAGGATGCAGCAGGCGCTCATTGTGGACATTTCCGAGCGTGAGCGCGTCGAGGCGGCATTGCGCGCCAGCGAAGAACGCTATCGCGGAATCTTCGAACACGCCACAGCCGGAATCATCCGGTCGTCGCCCGATGGCAAAGTGATCACTGCCAACCGTGCCCTCGTGAAAATGCTGGGCTACGATTCCGATGAGCATGCCCGCTCGGAAGTCACCAACATCGGCGAGCAGGTATACAGCAACCCAGCCGAACGGCAGCAGGTCATGGCGGCCTTGGCCCGCGACGGTCAGCTCACTGGCGAGTACGTCTTTCGGCGGCGTGACCGATCCGAGTTCTTTGTCGAAATGAGCTTATGGGCGGAACGCGATGGCCACGGATCCGTCAAGGCGATTGAGGGCATCGTCACCGATATCACCGACCGCAAGGCTACCGAGCTCGCCTTGAAGCACGCCATGTCTGACCTTGAGACCTCTTACGCACAACTCGAACGAACGAACGACGACTTGAGCAACGCAAACCTCGAACTCCGCCTAACGCAGGCACAACTCGTCCAATCCGAGAAGATGGCCTCGATGAGCCTGTTCGTCGCCGGTATGTCGCACGAGTTCAACAATCCGATTTCCGCCGTTCAAAGTTCAAGCATGAATATTCGTTCGTGCGTCGCCAAACTCGAGGCCAACGTGAAGGCGCTGCCCGAGTCCGACCAAACGCGTGCGATTGACAGGCTGCTGTCTTTGCTGCTCCAAAGTGAGCGCGTGGTGTCAGAGGGTTCGAACCGCGTCGCGCAGATTGTGGCCAAGATGAAGAGTTTTGTGAAGCTGGACGAAGCGGAACGGCAACTCTACGACGTGAACAGGAGCATTGAAGATACGCTGGCCGTCTTCGAGCAAGAGCGCAAACCTGACATCGAAATCGTAAAAGAACTCGCCGACCTGCCGCGTATTCTTTGCCATCCGGCCAAATTGAACCAGATGATCCTGCAATTGCTGAGCAATGCCAATCACGCGGTCTCGTCGAGCGGCCAGATCCGCATTCGCACATTTGCCGGGGCAGAAAACGTGGTCGTGGAAATCGCCGACAATGGCATCGGCATTCCGCAGGACAAATTGTCCCGGATCTTCGAGCCGGGCTACACGACTTGGGGCGTGGGTGTCGGCGTCGGCCTCGGACTCTCGATCGTCCACCAGATTGTCGAAGAGCACTCCGGCGCCATTCAAGTCGAATCCGCCGCCGGTCAGGGCACGACCTTCCGCATCTCACTCCCTCGCGCGGAAAGCAGTTAATTCGGCACTTCACGCTCATCCGACTTGATAACATCAAAAGCCCCTGCTGACCGTGAAGTCGACAGGGGCTTGTTTGTTTCAACAGAGTCAATCCGTGTGGGCGCTGCGAGCGCTACTCCATGCGTACAGCAACGAGTTCCATGCCGCTCGATTCGTCGGTTGTAGCATGCTCGCGGATCAAGCCGATTCCCGATGCATAGAACTTGAATTCGGCGGCGCCGGGATCAATATCCGTCCACTCGAGCGACTTCACGCAATTGCTGAACTGACCGAACACGACCGACTGGGAGGCCGTGACGCTGATTATGCGCGCCTGATCCTCGGCTTCCCCGTCATAGTATTCCTGATAGTAGCGGTCACCGACAAATGGCTGAGCTTTCATCTGGTAACCGGGCAGTGCGCCATCCACGCCGGCCTCCCATGAACCGTTCGTATTGATCAACTCGCCGTTAGCATAATTTTCGACCGCTTCACCGAAGTACCATACGTTTCCATCCTGATCCTGTGCAAACCAGTCGTAGGCTACCTCAACCAGTTCGCCGTCCGTCCACTCGCGAAACTCCGACACCATGCAAGTTACGCCCATCACTACACGAGTGTCATCCGTGTCACGCACCTCCACGCTGTCTCCGTCCCCCACGTACACCATCACACGGCCGGGAACTACGGAATAATATGGGTTGTTGACTCCCGTAACAAAATTCGACGGGATGACGGCGGGATTCCACGACGCGCCCGTTGCCTGTCGCACCTCGACGAGTTCAATGCTCCCTGAACCGCCTTCCACCTTGATTTCATAGACAAGCCCGATTCCCGGCGCATAATATTTATGCTCAGTGATTCCCGGTTCAAGGTCAGTCCAATCCGCAGTCTTGACGCAGTGAACGAAGTCTCCGAAGCCCATGGGAATGGCCGCATCCACGCTCAACACCTCCGATTGATCTTCGGCCTCTTCTTCGTAAAACTCGTTGTAATAGACGTCGCCGACGTGCGGAGTCGCTTTCATCTGATAGCCGGGCACGGCGCCGTCCACTCCGGCCTCCCAGGAACCGTCGGTATCCACGAGCACTCCATTCTCGTAGTTCTCAACCTCTTCGCCGAAATACCAGACCGTACCCGCTTGATCCTGCGCATACCAGTCACGCGCGATCTCGACCAGCTCACCATTCTCCCACGCGCGGAACTCTGAGACCATGCACGTAACGCCCATCACAACCCGCGTCTGATCTGAATCGCGCACTTCCACACTGTCCCGCACCGCGCCGTCATTGCCGGCGTAAACCATGATACGGCCCGGCACGACTGAGAAGAATGGATGGTCCACACCCGCCACGAAAGTTGCCGGATTCACGCCGGGATTCCACGCAGGTTCCGATTCGGGCTCACTCGATTTGTCGCAGCCTGCCGCCACGACCAGTGCGCAGAGGGCGGCATATAAGGCGTACAATAACTTCCGCTTCATTTCATTCTCCCTTTGATTGGTCACTTCGTAAGGACATCCGTGTGATCGTCCTTCTGTATGCTCCAATATAGCGGAACAAGATGAACGATTCCTGAAGATTCTCGGCCGATGAGAACGCATGAGGCGGTCCAGTGGACCGCCTCATGCGAGTTGCAATGCTGTTGCGAGAGTGTTAATGTCCGCCGAGCGCCCACTCCCAGGCGACGACGGCCTGAAGTGTGCCGTCCAAGACGTAGACAACTCCCTGTGCGAGTTTCATTCCCGCACCTATGCGTTCAGACAAACCCAGCGTCACGGATCGCTCGCTGCTGTCCTCGCGTCCCGCCAGGCCCTGGACGCTTCCCGCATGAGTATGCGACCGTCCCGCACCATCAATGGCGGACAGTTCAGCCATCAGACTTAGAACGCTGGAAGCGTACCACTCGCTCGCCAGAATGAACTCGATCGAGTTCTGAAGCTGTTCGCCCGGCGGATCGCCGACGAATGTGTAGAGTGCCTCAAAGTCCGCGTCCGCACCCTCAAACTCATGACTTGCGCTGATGCCGAGGGGTGAAATCAGTCTCGCCCGTGCCCAGTTCGCTTTGTGAAGCAGTCGGGAGCTTGATCAACGCCAGCGCTGATAGTCCCAATTCCGGTTCCTCAATCTCGTAGAAGTCGTAGTTCAGCGAAGCCTCAAACTCGCCCAAGCCGTTGATGCTCCCAGCACTGCCTCTGATATAGATGAAGTTCGGTTCGAACGCGGCCTTGAGGTCTTCCGTGAAACCGTACTCAGCCAGCAACGACAAATCGTACTCATCTTCGCCCTCGTCCGATTGAAAGTCGAGTCCGCCGCCGATCGTGAACGTCTGCTCACTCGACTGCAAAGACTTGCCGATTGACTTCAGCACTCGGGCTTCGGAGGGAGACACGGACACCACGAGACTCAGCACGAGTGCCGCAATCGCCGCGCGGCTGCGCATCGCCGACGGCTTAGTCATCATCTCCGTCATCGCCGCCGTCGTCTTCATCGTCAGTCACGTTCAGAATTGCGCCGGCGGGTGAGAAATACAACTCGTGTGATGCTCCGCCGCTTTGGACGGTAACATCGTAGCGCATCGTACCACCAATGGTCTTCCGCTCGGCTTCGGTTATCGAACCGCCGGGAAAGGCCTTGTTCGTCGCGTCCCGCACCGCCGCGGGCAAATCAGCGGCGGGAATGTGCTCGCCCAC
Organism: bacterium; assembly: GCA_016702305.1. Classification (NCBI taxonomy): domain Bacteria; species bacterium. The sequence continues at coordinate 75,153 of JADJEH010000008.1, read as the reverse complement.
TTCCAGAAGCGTCCCGTCAAGCCCAAAGATCAGGTCGCGCTCGATCATGCCGTCGCGCGTCTCAATGTCATAGACCTGCACGTTGTTCTCATTTTCCTTGGACACTTCTGTTATCACGGCTCCGGGGAAGGCCATCTGCAGTGACTGTGTCACCGCCATCGGCAGTTCGGGTTGCGACACTTCCTTCGCCGTTCCCGTGCCTTTGGCTGCCTTTGCCAGCGCGGGGAGCGCTGATCCGACAAGCACGAGCGCGATGATCGCTGCGAGCAGGACGCTTGTGAGATTTTTCATGTCTGTTTCCTTTTCTTCAAGTGATCGTAAGCCCACCCATATAGGTGGCGCTGTCACCCTCAATATCGCCCGGCGATATGAATATCTCCTGACTTCACGAAACGCGCTACAATGTTCTGTTCCTGAACGAAACCTGAAATTGCTCCGCCAGTCACTTGGCACGTTCGCTTTCATGGCCGATACAGGGCAATTTCACCGTGAACTTAGAGCCGTGCCCCGCGGCGCTCATAACCGACAGTTCACCGCCGTGGATCTCAATGACGTTTCTGGCAATCGCCAGACCAAGCCCGCTGCCATTTGCCTCGCTGCGCTGCGCCTTCGCCCGATAGAATCGGCGAAAGACATGCTCCTGCTCTTCTTCGGGAATACCCGGCCCCGCATCGGTCACCACAATCTTCAGAAATCGTTCATCCAAGTCGTGCCGTCGGAGTTCGACCTGAATCGTGGCGTCCTCCGGCGAGTATTTTACGGCGTTCTCGATGATGTTCAGCAGCATACTTCTGAGCAAAGCGGCGTCACCGGTCGTTTCCAGGACCTCGGCAATGTGCACTTGCATGGTCACGCGCTTGACAGAGGCCCTGGGTCTGACCTGAGTTAGGCAGTCCAGCAGTAAATCGTCCACTCGCACCGCGCCGCGATCAACGGAATGCCTGCCCGAATCGAGTCTGACAAGCGTCAACAGTTGATTGGTCAGCCGCTCAAGCCGCTCGGTTTCCGCAATCGCATTGACGACACTCTCGCGCGACTTCACGCCGTCAAGCGAGCGACTTGCAAATTCGAGCTCCGTGCGAATGACCGTCAGCGGCGTGCGCAGTTCATGCGAAGCATCGGCGACGAACTGCTGTTGACTCTCGAACGCCGTTTGAATGCGGGCCAACAGTCCGTTCAGTGTCTCAGCAAGTCTCCGCACCTCATCATCGGGATAGGAACATCCACCCGCGGGTCTAAGCGCTCCGCGCTGAAGCCGCGCGCCGTCGGCCATCTGATCAATCGGCCGGAACGCCACCTTCATCAATACCCGCGCCGCCAGACCCGATAGAAGTAGCGCCATCGCGATCATTCCCAGAAACAGCCACAGCAAGCGCGAAAGTTCGGCCTCAAGCTCGTGCATGGACGCTGCCGCCTGCACGATATTGGGATACCGACCGTCAACCTCAACCGGTTGCCAGAAAACTCGAAAGCTCGCGCCATTGTGAAGGACAGTCTCGGCAAGCGTTTCATCTTCATCAAATTCGCCCGGCAATTGTGAGGTTATCAAGGACAACACTGAATCCGCGAGCGTCACCGCGCCGCTACGAGTCCACACCTGTACCCGCGCCCTCGGCCAAACCGTCCGGCGCAAAGTCGCGAACTTCGGCGAAGTCGGTCTCTTCATGGTCTTCAATATCCTGTGCGACATCTTCGGAAACCTTAGCCGCGAATATGGCAAGTTCCGCATCGAGTTTGCGTAAGCCGCTGTGCCGAATGTTTGTATAGGTCACCGCTACGAAGCCGATAAGCAATATGCCAATCATGAGGGTGTTCGCCGCCACGATTCTGGATTTGATTCCCATTCCGGAGAGCATGTGCTTACGCCGTCTCTTCTTTGAAAACATACCCGAGACCGCGCACGGTGTGAATGAGCGGTCGCGCAAAACCGCGATCCACCTTCTGTCGCAACGATTTGATGAACGCTTCCAGCACATTGCTGCGCGGCTCATAGTTCATGTCCCACAAATGGTCCGAGATCGTCTCGCGCGACAGCACTCTGCCCGGATTCAGCAAGAAGAGTTCAAGCATTCGGAACTCGCGGGTCGTCAATGAAAGTTCACGGCCGTCACGTTCTGCATAGCGCCGTTCCAAGTCAATGTGCAGGCCAAATTGTTCCAACACCGCCGAGCGCGACGACGAAGGCCGCCGTACGAGCGCGCGCATCCGCGCCTCTAATTCGGCCGTATGAAATGGCTTGGTCAAATAGTCATCTGCTCCCAAGTTGAGCCCTTTCACCCGGTCTTCAACTTCACCCAGTGCTGTAAGCATCAGCACGGGTGTAGCTACACCTTGCGCGCGAATATTGCGGCACGTCTGCCAGCCGTCCTGCCGGGGCAACATGATATCGAGCAGAATCACATCATACTGATTCACGAACGCCAGCTCTTCGCCGTCCTCGCCCGTGCGTGCGTGATCCACAATATGCGCATCCGCGCGCAGACTCTTTAGCAGCGCTTCGGCAATCTTGCGATCATCTTCAATAAGTAGAATTCTCATGGCCACGCTGTTAAATCCCGTCTAATCCCAATATCGTCAGTAAATCTGAAAATTGCCTGACCAAAATATGCCGACTAAAATGGACTCAGCGCCATGACACTGGCCAACGGGCGCAACAACACAAAAGCCCCAATAAACAATCGCTTATCGGGGCTTTCCCAGATCATCTGCGCTGCGCGATGACGCCGCAGCGTCTCAATAACTTAACGTAAGGCAATAATAATCAACAAGAACGCCACGAAATTAGCTTTAGTCACTAATCCGCCAAAGCGATGTGCTGCTATCGAACTCCGCCCCACCGCCCGCCACGAACAGGACCGTGACATCGAGAACTGTCGAGCCAGCGCGCGAACTAACTATTCGTTCGCACCCTGCGCCCGCAACCATTCGATCAGCTCCTTGTTGGATTTGTACTCAGCGACCCGCAGCGGAGTCCACAGCGTGGATGTCTTGTCGTTGACATCTGCACCATGACCCACGAGGATCTTGGCAACATCCACGTTGTTGCTCAGTCCGCACAGATGCAGGGGTGTCATTTCATTGTTGTCGCGAGCGTAGAGAATGCTGCCGCCGCCGAGCAGCGTTACGGCGGTTTCGCTGTTTCCACTCAGAGCGCAATTGTGCAGCGGGGTGAAGCCGTCTTTGTTCGCGGCGTTCACGTCCGCGCCGCGGGCAATCAGCAGCGCGGCGATCTTCGCTTGGCCGCCGCTTGCCGCGTAATGCAAAATTGTCGAGCCGTTGACATCGTAATCCAACGCGGAATGCTCGGATTCGAGTAGCTGTTCGACGCGCACAATATCCCCGGTTTTCGCGGCTTCAAAAATCTCCATCTGTGCCGATGCGGATCCAACGCCGAAACACCCAAGCGCCAGAACAGCAAGCCATAGAAAAGCCATCATTTCGCACAGTCCTCACATGTTGAATTGCTGCAACACCCAAAGATACGAAGCCACGAACCGCTTGTCAAGGCCACGAATTCCTAAGTTCAGCAAGGCGCCTGTGGGTAATTATTGTTGGATCACTGGTGTAACGCCCGAGTCGGGTAACGGGTTGCATTAAGAAACGCGCGGGAATCCTCAGCGACGTTCCTGTTCACTATGGTACGTCTGGAGGAAATCTGGATGCCCTCGGGGCCCACCTTTCTCTGGGTTGAGTTTCTTCACTCGGGCTTGATGACATCTTGCTTTATCATTCGATATGGCATATATTGACCGGAGTGAACACGCTCTGGTTTCGAGATGGGTTAAGTCGGTACATTTGTTGCCTTCACTCTGACTCACCCCGGTAACCAGTTTCCGCCATGATTAATAATTACTGACTTTTCGATGTAATAAGTGACTTTTGTGTTTTATCGCACAGAAGTCTTGGAGAAGATGATCGGCCGACTTTTGCATAGATCGGTGCTGTGTGCCGCACTTTGCCTGTGGGTGGTGGTTTCCGCGAGTGGAGAGCCCGCCAACCCGCATGGCAATTTGTTGCAAGATTGCAACATCTGTCACTCGGTTTCCGGGTGGACGCCGTTGCTATCGCCCCTGCCATTTTCCCATGATTCCACGAAGTTCCCCTTGGCCGGCCGCCATGCGGGAACTTCTTGTTTGTCGTGCCACACGAATTTGGTTTTCGCGGACGCACAAACGGCGTGTGTTTCCTGCCATGCCGATGTACACACCGGACAATTTGGCAACAGTTGCGAGAAGTGTCACGCTACCAACGGCTGGGACGAGCGTCTGACGATGCAGAGCAAGCACGCCGAGACGCGATTCCCGCTGGTCGGACAACACGCCCGGCTTGATTGTCAGTCGTGTCATGCAAACGGCCAGATGGCCGGACTTGAGACGGCTTGTGTGGCGTGCCATTTGGACGACTATGAGAAACTACCGATCCCAGCCACACCATGGCTGGGTTTTCTGCTTCCTGCGAGAGCTGTCACGACACCCGGATCACGGATTGGCGGTCGAACGAGTTCGTGCACTCGACCTCCTTCCCGCTCACCGGTGGACATGCGAACCGCCGATGTGCGGAGTGTCATGGCGAAAACTCCTTTGCGATCGCGTCGGCGGTGTGCGTAGATTGTCATCGCGACGACTTTGCCGCGACCATGGCGCCTAATCATGTATCGCTTGACTTCCCGCATGGCTGTTCGCAGTGTCACACAACGTCCAACTGGGCGTCCGACTTCAATCATCAGGTTTCGGACTTTCCGCTGACGGGTCGTCATGTAGAAACGAGTTGCACGGAATGCCACGGTGGAGGTCTGTTTGATGGACTCAATGAGTCGTGCTGGTCGTGTCACGCGGCCGACTATGAGATTACGGACACCCCGGACCATGCAGAGATTCAACTTCCGCATGATTGCCAATCGTGTCATACTGCGCAGAGTTGGGATGCGACCTTCGAGCACAATTTGGACACACCGTATGAACTGACGGGTGCGCATTTACAGGTTGGTTGCAAAGAATGTCATGTCAGCGGAATTCTCAGGGGCACGCCAAGCCAATGCGTTGATTGCCACTTGGCCGACTACAACGGAACAACGAGCCCCGACCACGAGGCCACCGGCATCGGCACGCAGTGTCTTGATTGTCACACGACCGAAGCCTGGGATCAGGCCTTCGACCATAGTAGCACGAGCTTCCCGCTTACTGGCCAGCACGTTCAGGCGTCGTGTCAGCAGTGCCACGTCGGCGGCGTCTTCGAGGGCACACCAAGCCAGTGCGTTGATTGTCACTTGGCCGATTATGATGGCACAACGAGCCCCGATCACGAGGCCACCGGCATTGGCACGCAGTGCCTTGACTGTCACGCGACCGAAGCCTGGGATCAGGCCTTCGACCACAACGCTACCGCGTTCCCGTTGACCGGGCAGCACGTTCAAGCGTCGTGTCAACAGTGCCACGTCGGTGGTATCTTCGAAGGTACGCCGAGCCAGTGCGTTGATTGCCACTTGGCCGACTACAACGGCACCACGAGTCCCGACCACGAGGCCACCGGCATCGGCACGCAGTGCCTTGATTGTCACACGACCGAGTCGTGGGATCAGGCCTTCGACCACAACAGCACGAGCTTCCCGTTGACCGGGCAGCACGTTCAAGCGACCTGTCAGCAGTGCCACGTCGGCGGTATCTTCGAGGGCACGCCGAGCCAGTGTATTGATTGCCACTTGACTGACTACAACGGCACCACGAGCCCCGATCACGAGGCCACCGGCATCGGCACGCAGTGTCTCGACTGTCACACGACCGAAGCCTGGGATCAGGCCTTCGACCACAACGCTACCGCGTTCCCGCTTACCGGGCAGCACGTTCAGGCGTCGTGCCAGCAGTGCCACGTCGGCGGCGTCTTCGAGGGCACACCGAGCCAGTGTATTGATTGCCACTTGACTGACTACAACGGCACCACGAGCCCCGACCACGAAGCCACCGGCATCGGCACGCAGTGTCTTGATTGTCACACGACCGAAGCCTGGGATCAGGCCTTCGACCATAACAGCACGAGCTTCCCGTTGACCGGGCAGCACGTTCAGGCGTCGTGTCAGCAGTGCCATGTCGGCGGCGTCTTCGAGGGCACGCCGAGCCAGTGCGTTGATTGCCACTTGGCTGACTACAACGGCACAACGAGTCCCGACCACGAGGCTACCGGCATCGGCACGCAGTGTCTCGACTGTCACACGACCGAAGCCTGGGATCAGGCCTTCGACCACAACGCTACCGCGTTCCCGTTGACCGGGCAGCACGTTCAGGCGTCGTGTCAACAGTGCCACGTCGGCGGCGTCTTCGAGGGCACACCGAGCCAGTGTATTGATTGCCACTTGACTGACTACAACGGCACCACGAGCCCCGATCACGAGGCCACCGGCATCGGCACGCAGTGTCTCGATTGTCACACGACCGAAGCCTGGGATCAGGCCTTCGACCACAACGCTACCGCGTTCCCGCTTACCGGGCAGCACGTTCAAGCGACCTGCCAGCAGTGCCACGTCGGCGGCGTCTTCGAGGGCACACCAGGCCAGTGCGTTGATTGTCACTTGGCTGACTATAACGGCACAACGAGCCCGGATCACGAGGCTACCGGCATCGGCACGCAGTGCCTTGACTGTCACACGACCGAAGCCTGGGATCAGGCCTTCGACCACAACGCTACCGCGTTCCCGTTGACCGGGCAGCACGTTCAGGCGTCGTGTCAACAGTGCCACGTCGGCGGCATCTTCGAGGGCACGCCGAGCCAGTGCGTTGATTGCCACTTGGCCGACTACAACGGCACAACGAGTCCCGATCACGAGGCTACCGGCATCGGCACGCAGTGCCTTGACTGTCACACGACCGAAGCCTGGGATCAGGCCTTCGACCACAACGCTACCGCGTTCCCGTTGACCGGGCAGCACGTTCAGGCGTCGTGTCAACAGTGCCACGTCGGTGGTATCTTCGAAGGCACGCCGAGCCAGTGCATGGATTGCCACTTGGCCGATTACAACGGCACAACGAGTCCCGACCACGAGGCTACCGGCATCGGCACGCAGTGCCTTGATTGTCACACGACCGAGTCGTGGGATCAGGCCTTTGACCACAACAGCACGAGCTTCCCGTTGACCGGGCAGCACGTTCAAGCGACCTGTCAGCAGTGCCACGTCGGTGGTATCTTCGAGGGCACGCCGAGCCAGTGTTTTGATTGCCACTTGGCTGACTATGACGGAACAACGAGTCCCGACCACGAGGCTACCGGCATCGGCACGCAGTGCCTTGATTGTCACACGACCGAGTCGTGGGATCAGGCCTTCGACCACAACAGCACGAGCTTCCCGTTGACCGGGCAGCACGTTCAAGCGACCTGTCAGCAGTGCCACGTCGGCGGTATCTTCGAGGGCACGCCGAGCCAGTGTATTGATTGCCACTTGGCTGACTACAACGGCACCACGAGCCCCGATCACGAGGCCACCGGCATCGGCTCGCAGTGTCTCGACTGTCACACGACCGAAGCCTGGGATCAGGCCTTCGACCACAACGCTACGGCGTTCCCGCTGACCGGGCAGCACGTTCAGGCGTCGTGCCAGCAGTGCCACGTCGGCGGCGTCTTCGAAGGCACACCGAGCCAGTGTATTGATTGCCACTTGACTGACTACAACGGCACCACGAGCCCCGATCACGAGGCCACCGGCATCGGCACGCAGTGCCTTGATTGTCACACGACCGAGTCGTGGGATCAGGCCTTTGACCACAACAGCACGAGCTTCCCGTTGACCGGGCAGCACGTTCAGGCGTCGTGTCAGCAGTGCCATGTCGGCGGCGTCTTCGAGGGCACACCGAGCCAGTGCGTTGATTGCCACTTGGCCGACTACAATGGCACCACGAGTCCCGACCACGAGGCTACCGGCATCGGCACGCAGTGTCTCGACTGTCACACGACCGAAGCCTGGGATCAGGCCTTCGACCACAACGCTACCGCGTTCCCGTTGACCGGGCAGCACGTTCAGGCGTCGTGTCAACAGTGCCACGTCGGCGGCGTCTTCGAGGGCACACCGAGCCAGTGTATTGATTGCCACTTGGCCGATTACAACGGCACAACGAGTCCCGACCACGAGGCGGCGCAGTTCCCGACGACCTGCCAGACTTGTCACTCTACTTCAAATTGGAACTCGACGTTTAACCACAACAGCACGCAGTTCCCGCTGACGGGACAGCATGTCACGGCGACCTGTCAACAGTGCCACTCGTCCGGTCAATACGACGGCTTACCCACCACTTGCGTCAGTTGTCACTTGGCCGATTACAACGGCACGGATGATCCCGATCACGAGGCGGCAGGCTTCCCGAACCAGTGCCAGACGTGCCATACGACCAGCAACTGGGATGCGACGTTTAACCATAGCAGCACGCAGTTCCCGCTGACCGGACAGCATGTCACGGCCACATGTCAGCAGTGCCACTCGTCCGGTCAATACGACGGCTTACCGACCACTTGCGTCAGTTGTCACTTAGCCGATTACACTGGCACGGATGATCCCGACCACGAGGCGGCGCAGTTCCCGACGACCTGCCAGACTTGTCACTCTACTTCAAATTGGACTCGACGTTTAACCACAACAGCACGCAGTTCCCGCTGACGGGACAGCATGTCACGGCGACCTGTCAGCAGTGCCACTCGTCCGGTCAATACGACGGCTTACCGACCACTTGCGTCAGTTGCCACTTGGCCGATTACAACGGCACGGATGATCCCGATCACGAGGCGGCGCAGTTCCCGACGACCTGCCAGACGTGCCATACGACCAGCAACTGGGATGCGACGTTTAACCACAACAGCACGCAGTTCCCGCTGACGGGACAGCATGTCACGGCCACCTGTCAGCAGTGCCACTCGTCCGGTCAATACGACGGCTTACCGACCACTTGCGTCAGTTGCCACTTGGCCGATTACAACGGCACGGATGATCCGGACCACGAGGCGGCCAGGCTTCCCGAACCAGTGCCAGACGTGCCATACGACCAGCAACTGGGATGCGACGTTTAACCACAACAGCACGCAGTTCCCGCTGACGGGACAGCATGTCACGGCCACCTGTCAGCAGTGCCACTCGTCCGGTCAATACGACGGCTTACCGACCACTTGCGTCAGTTGCCACTTGGCCGATTACAACGGCACGGATGATCCGGACCACGAGGCGGCAGGCTTCTCGAACCAGTGCCAGACGTGCCATACGACCAGCAACTGGGATGCGACGTTTAACCACAACAGCACGCAGTTCCCGCTGACGGGACAGCATGTCACGGCCACCTGTCAGCAGTGCCACTCGTCCGGTCAATACGACGGCTTACCGACCACTTGCGTCAGTTGCCACTTGGCCGATTACAACGGCACGGATGATCCGGACCACGAGGCGGCGCAGTTCCCGACGACCTGCCAGACTTGTCACTCTACTTCAAATTGGAACTCGACGTTTAACCACAACAGCACGCAGTTCCCGCTGACGGGACAGCATGTCACGGCCACCTGTCAGCAGTGCCACTCGTCCGGTCAATACGACGGCTTACCGACCACTTGCGTCAGTTGCCACTTGGCCGATTACAACGGCACGGCTGATCCGGACCACGAGGCGGCAGGCTTCTCGAACCAGTGCCAGACGTGCCATACGACCAGCAACTGGGATGCGACGTTTAACCACAACAGCACGCAGTTCCCGCTGACGGGACAGCATGTCACGGCGACCTGTCAGCAGTGCCACTCGTCCGGTCAATACGACGGCTTACCGACCACTTGCGTCAGTTGCCACTTGGCCGATTACAACGGCACGGATGATCCGGACCACGAGGCGGCGCAGTTCCCGACGACCTGCCAGACTTGTCACTCTACTTCAAATTGGAACTCGACGTTTAACCACAACAGCACGCAGTTCCCGCTGACGGGACAGCATGTCACGGCCACCTGTCAGCAGTGCCACTCGTCCGGTCAATACGACGGCTTACCGACCACTTGCGTCAGTTGCCACTTGGCCGATTACAACGGCACGGCTGATCCGGACCACGAGGCGGCGCAGTTCCCGACGACCTGCCAAACCTGCCATACGACCAGCAACTGGGATGCGACGTTTAACCACAACAGCACGCAGTTCCCGCTGACGGGACAGCATGTCACGGCGACCTGTCAGCAGTGCCACTCGTCCGGTCAATACGACGGCTTACCGACCACTTGCGTCAGTTGTCACTTGGCCGATTACAACGGCACGGATGATCCGGACCACGAGGCGGCGCAGTTCCCGACGACCAGTGCCAGACTTGTCACCTACGACCAGCAACTGGAACGCGACGTTTAACCACAACAGCACGCAGTTCCCGCTGACGGGACAGCATGTCACGGCCACCTGTCAGCAGTGCCACTCGTCCGGTCAATACGACGGCTTACCGACCACTTGCGTCAGTTGCCACTTGGCCGATTACAACGGCACGGCTGATCCGGACCACGAGGCCAGTTCCCGGCCAGACTTGCCACACTTCAAATGGAACTCGACGTTTAACCACAGCAGCACGCAGTTCCCCTGACGGGACAGCATGTCACGGCCACCTGTCAGCAGTGCCCTCGTCCGGTCAATACGACGGCTTACCGACCACTTGCGTCAGTTGTCACTTGGCAGATTACAACGGCACGGCTGATCCGGACCACGAGGCGGCGCAGTTCCCGACGACCTGCCAAACCTGCCATACGACCAGCAACTGGGATGCGACGTTTAACCACAACAGCACGCAGTTCCCGCTGACGGGACAGCATGTCACGGCCACCTGTCAGCAGTGCCACTCGTCCGGTCAATACGACGGCTTACCGACCACTTGCGTCAGTTGCCACTTGGCCGATTACAACGGCACGGATGATCCGGACCACGAGGCGGCGCAGTTCCCGACGACCTGCCAAACCTGCCATACGACCAGCAACTGGAACTCGACGTTTAACCACAACAGCACGCAGTTCCCGCTGACGGGACAGCATGTCACGGCGACCTGTCAGCAGTGCCACTCGTCCGGTCAATACGACGGCTTACCGACCACTTGCGTCAGTTGCCACTTGGCCGATTACAACGGCACGGATGATCCGGACCACGAGGCGGCAGGCTTCTCGAACCAGTGCCAGACGTGCCATACGACCAGCAACTGGGATGCGACGTTTAACCATAGCAGCACGCAGTTCCCGCTGACGGGACAGCATGTCACGGCGACCTGTCAGCAGTGCCACTCGTCCGGTCAATACGACGGCTTACCGACCACTTGCGTCAGTTGTCACTTGGCCGATTACAACGGCACGGATGATCCCGATCACGAGGCCGCGCAGTTCCCGACGACCTGCCAGACTTGTCACTCTACTTCAAATTGGAACTCGACGTTTAACCATAGCAGCACGCAGTTCCCGCTGACGGGACAGCATGTCACGGCCACCTGTCAGCAGTGCCACTCCGGCGGAGTGTATGACGGGCTAACCACAATCTGCTTCGATTGCCATCTTGCTGACTATAATGGCTCCGCCGACCCGGATCACCAGGCGGATCAATACCCAACGTCTTGCGAAGACTGCCATACACCCTCAGACTGGTCATCAACTTTCAATCATGCCCCGTTATTCCCGATAAACACCGGTGCGCATCGAAATGAATGGAACAGTTGCTGGGAGTGTCACAGAAGCGGTGACTTCATGGCTTTCAGCTGCACGCACTGCCATGAGCATCGTCAATCCGAAGCTGACAGTGAACACAATGACGTAAACGGCTACATTTGGCAGAGCAGCGCGTGTTACGGATGCCATCCCAACGGCCGTAGCGCACCGAATCCGCCGCGCCAGCCGGGAATGCCGAAGTAGCATGTCACGACATTTCCGCTCAATCTGCATCCTGCTGGTAATCCTGGCCACATGTCGGCCTCAGCCAATTCTCTTTGCCGCGGAGATTTCGGCTGAAGTGACATACGTTGCTTGGCGAACGCTGTATCTCAATGCAGGGTATGTTCACGGCGTTGCCGCAGGCGCAAGTGGCCTGCTCTACCACGAGTCTACACTGCTCGGCGAACTCACCGTTGCAGCCGTCGCCGAATCCACATGCGTCGCCACAATTTCGGGCGATAGCATCATCGCGCGACCGGGCGACACAGTAGTCCTGTTGCTTGATAGCCAGGCACAGGTGGGCGCACCTGCCGCACCTCTGTCCGATGAAATCAGGAAGACCGAGACGACCGCCGATCGGACGACGCGCCCACGAAACTCGCGCAGGCGATTCACCGGCCGCGCCAGCATCCAGACCGACATCTACCAGGACAAGACCAGCACCGAGATCACTCCGGGTGCTGCACTGCGATCCACAATCTCAAGAGTCATCACAAACGATTCTCAGTTCACTCTGAAGTATCGAGGCCGAAGGCGTGCAAACTCCGAGGGAAACGAGTGGCAGCATCGCCTATACGAGGCCGGCCTGTCGCTCGAATCTCCGCGGCAACAGTGGCGCGCAAGCATCGGCCGTATTCAGGCCGGTTCAGTGGCGGGTATTGGGTACCTCGACGGCGCCTATGGCGAATCGGGAATTGGGAAAGGACTTGCCGTCGGCGCATTCGGAGGAGCTCAAGCGGAAGCGGACTTGGCTCTGAATGACTTCAGCGCAACCAAGGCGGGCCTTCTCATAACCCACCGCGGGAACAAATCGTCCGAATACCGGAGCCAGGTCACCGTGGCGGCAGCAGGTGAATACGTCAACGGGAACATCAGCAGGGAGTTTATCTACCAGCAGTGCACACTCGGTCTGGGCAGCGCGTTTTCGCTCTACGAAAGTTCCGATTTCAATATTAATCGTGGCTGGCGCCGCGCGGCCGAGGGTTCACCGCTGTCACTCGCAAACATGCTGGCAAACGTAAGATACTCCCCGGTGCAATTGATCTCAATCAGCGCCGGATACGATGGCCGTGCGCGCTACCACGAATGGGAAACGCGCGAGACTCCTGATAGTTTGTTCGACGATGCCATTCGCCACGGCTTGCGTATTGGCGGCGAGCTTGTATTCTTGCACGGCAGCAGATTGTCCGCACAACAAAGTTATCGAAGCGATCCAACGACCAATTCCTTCTATCCATCCGGATCCTATGCTCTGTCAACAAATGCGCTTCTTCACGGGACCGTCGGAGCCGCGCTGCGTTTCAGCACGTTCAGCAACCAATACTCAACCGGTGAAATGAGATCCTTGTCGGCAACATGGTCGCCGCTGCGCAATGCGGAATTGCGCGCTGAGTACGGTGAGACGCAGTACGACTATCGCCTGACCGCTTATCGGTCTGAAGCGGATTGGATTCGCGCCTCTGCAGACTTCACTTTCCGCAGCGGCACGTACTTGTCCCTGCAATCGGAACGCAACTCATCCGCCACCGCCGCATCCCTCCGAACATTCATCGAATTGGGTCATCGCTTCCGCTGACGGACCTGGGCGACAGAATACAAAGTAAGGACGCGGGTTGATTCACCGCGTCCTTTTTTTCATTCGTCAATGTGAAGCGCCCGTCGAAAAACGGCGAACAAACGGCCGCTCCCATTGCGGTCTACTATTGCTCTACGTACGTGAATCAACATAACACTCTTGCCATGCGTTAACCTTGACAAGCATGGCGGTTCGGCGCGGCAGGAATCAGAAAAGCGGTCAGATCACCGGAATAGGTACTCAACTCCGCGGAGTCAAAAAAGCCCCATTTGGGGCTTTCTTTGTGAGACCATGGAAGTTCACTTTAGATATCTGACACCAACCGACAACAAGACCTACTGAAGACCGCGCTATTGAAGACGGCATGGCGTGGAATCCCACTCTTCCGTGACAAGTTCAAGCACAACCGGAGCTCTTGTCCTCTGTGTCAACGAGATATGACAAGATTGACATGTTTGCCCGTGAAGTATCTATTGGCGCGACAATGAGTACATCTGTATCAATTGCCGGAGCGAGAACATGTCTCAATATTCTTGAGCCATGTGAGAAGATCATCGGGGTTTTGCACAAGAGATAATTGCTCAATACTTCGGCGATCACGGAAGAGATCTGCTGCTCTTGCCAGATATTTCAAATAGTCAGCTGATCTTTCAGGAGGGTAAAGCGTAAACAATACTGCATGAATGTGTGTACCAGATTCTATGTCGCTAATGCCCTGCTTCGGGATCCCTATGGCCCAACAAAGTCTGTCGAGTCCGGGAACGGCGGCATGAGGAACAGCAATCCCCTCATTCAGAAACGTTGACATATCCGCTTCGCGAATCAAAGCGAGCTGCAGCGATGTCGGTGTCACACTGCGAGGATAGGTACTCTTCAGTGCTCCATGTAAATCTCGGATCGCCTGGTCTTTTGTCAGGGATTGCTGCCAGATCAGTAGCGTTGACTTCTGAAACTTCGTTGAAAAGGCCTTACCACTCTCAGAACTTGTCCTATTGAAGTCCGGCGGATCTGTGTCCATTGGTGACTCGGGAATGCGCTCGTCCAAGACTACAATCCGATAGCCTTGACCCTTTTCGATCAATCGTTCAACTTGGCTAGGTCTACTCAATATTCGGTCAACGAAAGGTCTCGGATTCGGCCGGCCGATGACGATGTGTCCGACGCGATAGTCATGCGCGAACCGCAGAATCGTCTCAACAACGTCCGTGCCCTTCAGTGTGAAAACCATCGCACCAAGTTGATTGGCAAGTGTGAGAGCATCCGCTAAGACACGTTGTTTTCCTGCGTCGATTCTTAACGGCGCCTCCTTCGGCGTCTGTACGTGAATGGCATACCAGCGGCGATTCAAACGACCGGCAAGCCTCGATCCGTAGCGCAATAAATTCGCGTTGTTTGGGCCGGAAGCGCTGAGGCATACGACGACCTGATCAGGCGGAGTGCCCGCTCCATCAACATGCTGTTCACGACGCCGAAAATCAATTTGCGAAGCCGTTTCGCGAAGTGTCAACTCCCGAAGCTGTTCGAGGTTCGGTGCTTGGAAGAAGTGTTCAGAGGCAAGCGCGATCCGGTCATTCGGATAGATCTGTCCTCTCTCCAATCGCCTGATCAAATCTTCCGGAGAGAGATCAACGTTCACGATCTCGTCCGCCTGCCGAAGAACAAGATCGGGAACGCGTTCCGCAACCTTGACTTTGACAAGACCTTCGACGGTATTGTAAAGACTCTCAAGATGCTGTACATTCATTGTCGAGATGACGTGGATGCCCGCCGCAAGGATTTCATCCACATCCATGTACCGCTTGGGATGCTTGCTGTTAGGGGGATTCGTATGCGCGAGTTCATCTACCAGCACAATTCGCGGTCTGCGGGCAAGGATCGCATCCCTGTCCATTTCGTCAAGCGTAATCCCGCGATAGGCCACCTGCATGCGCGGAACGCTCTCCAACCCTTCAAGCAGAGCCGTCGTGGCAACGCGGTCGTGCGTCTCCACTAACCCTATCACAACGTCAATCCCCTCCTGCTTCAAGCGATGGCCCTCTTGAAGCATAAGGTAGGTCTTGCCGACCCCGGGTGCATAGCCGAGATAGACCTTCAATCGGCCGCGCTCGGAACGCCGTATGAGATCAAGAAAAGTGGACGCTTTGCGGTCGAGAGACATACTTCTCAATGCTCCATGTCGAGCGCAAGATTCAGCATCAAGACGTTAACACCCTCTTCGCCCAGAATGCCTAACGCTTTTGAATCAGTGTTGGCTTCTATGAGGCCAATGACGCGACTCACTTCAATGTCCCGGGCTTGCGCAACGCGATTGGCTTGCAACTTCGCGTTGGCTAAACTAATGTGCGGATCCAACCCGCTGGCCGACGCCGTTACTGCATCCGCCGGCACTGCCACACTCGCGGGAACGCCGTTAATCTCTCGGTAGTTAGCGACCCGCTGTGATACGGCATCAATCAGCTTCAGCGAAAGTGGCCCGAGGTTTGATCCGCCGGAGGAAGCTCCATCATACCCGTTTCCCGCCGCCGAGGGGCGTGGATGAAAGTAGCGAACCGCGGTGAATGGCTGTCCGATAAGCTCTGAGCCTATCGTCTTGCCGCTCGAGTTGAACAGCAGGCTTCCATTGGCCTGACTGGGGAATAAAGTCTGCGCGATCGCCCACACGACTACCGGGTATACCACGCACAGTAGGACGGTCAGCACGGCAGTGGCAACAAGCGCAGGTCGTAATTCTCTTACAAGATTCTTCATGTGTCAGACTAGCTTCAAAGTTGTAATGATCACGTCAATGGCTTTGATGCCGACGAACGGCGCAACGACTCCGCCCAGCCCGTAGATCAAGAGATTTCTGCGCAAAATCGCGCTGGCGCTGGCAGGACGAAACCGCACACCGCGCAACGCAAGAGGCGTCAGGGCAACAATAATGAGAGCATTGAAGATGACCGCGCTCATAATGGCGCTATAAGGGCTATCCAATCGCATGACATTGAGCGGTGCAATCACGGCGAATGTTCCCATCAGCATCGCCGGAATAATGGCGAAGTACTTGGCAACGTCGTTGGCAATGCTGAATGTCGTTAAGGCCCCCCGCGTAATCAGAAGCTGCTTGCCCGTTTCTACAACTTCAATCAACTTAGTGGGATTCGAGTCAAGGTCAATCATGTTCCCCGCTTCCTTGGCGGCCTGCGTGCCGGTGTTCATAGCGACACCGACGTCTGCTTGTGCCAGCGCGGGAGCGTCGTTCGTGCCGTCTCCTGTCATGGCAACGAGATGACCTTTTGCCTGCTCCTTTCGTATCAACTCCAGTTTATCTTCCGGAGTTGCTTCGGCAAGATAGTCATCCACGCCTGACTCCCTGGCAATCGTGGCGGCAGTCAACGGATTGTCGCCTGTGATCATCACCGTCTTAATACCCATTGCACGCAGACGCGCAAATCGATCAGGCAATCCTCCCTTGACGATATCCTTCAAGTAGATCACGCCCATCACTTGCTTGTCTCTGGCAACGACAATCGGAGTTCCCCCCGCACTCGCGATGCGATGAACAGTCTCATTGACAGCGGATGGAAACTCCGCACCGATGTAGTGTTTCACGGCATCGGCGGCGCCTTTGCGAACTTCAAAATCGGTGGTGTCTAAACCGCTCATCCGCGACTTCGCCGTGAATGGCACAAACTGCGCGCCATTCAGTTCATGAATGCTGCGTGCGCGAAAACCGTGTTCCTTTGCTAAGACAATGATGCTGCGGCCTTCAGGGGTCTCATCGGCAAGCGAGGCAAGCTGAGCCGCATCCACCAAGTCGCGGATGTTCACGCTGGGCGCAGGGATGAACTCGGTAGCCTGACGGTCTCCTAATGTAATTGTGCCGGTCTTATCGAGCAATAGCACGTCCACGTCACCGGCCGCTTCGACAGATCTGCCGCTCATTGCCAAAACGTTCTTACGCGCAAGGCGATCAATACCGGCGATACCAATAGCGCTTAGCAAGCCGCCGATCGTTGTAGGAATTAGGCACACCAGAAGCGCAACGAGCACCGTAATGGAGAAGTTGACTCCCGAGTAAGTGCCGAACGGCTTCAATGTGACAATTACGAGCAAGAAGATCAGCGTCAATGCGGACAGTAATATTGTCAGCGCGATCTCGTTAGGCGTCCTCTGACGTCGTGCGCCTTCGACAAGCGCGATCATCTTGTCCATCAGGCTCTCGCCGGGATTCGCGGAGACGCGCACCAGAATAGTATCCGAAAGCACAACGGTTCCACCGGTCACTGAGCTGCGGTCGCCGCCTGACTCGCGCACGACGGGCGCGGACTCACCTGTTATAGCGGACTCATTGACCATCGCAGCGCCTTCAATGACCTCGCCGTCAGATGGGATCAGCTCGCCCGCGCTAACGCGTACAATGTCGTCCTTGCGCAAAGAGTCAGATGGTACATTCTGATAGATGCCGTTGCTCATGAGTCTGTTGGCGATGGTCTGCGCGCGGGACTTCCGTAAGGCATCGGCCTGCGCTTTGCCGCGACTTTCGGCCAGCGACTCAGCAAGATTCGCGAAGATCACAGTAATCCATAGCCACGCCGCGATCTGAAGGGTGAAGGAGAAAGGCTCATCGTGTGTCCAACCGATAACTGGCGCCAATGTTGTCACGAAAGCGCCGATCAGTGTCACGAACATGACAGGATTACGCAATTGCTCTTTCGGATTGAGCTTGCGCAAGGAGGACACGAATGCCGGGCCAAGCACGGAACGATCAAGAATGCTTATAGCTTTGGTGCTCATGGATTAAAAGAGTTGCGTGGAGCGAGTCATCAGGAATTGTTCAAGCACCGGCCCTAATGCGAGCACAGGCAAGAACGTCAGCGCGCCAATGATGAGCACAGTTCCGATTAGCAAAACAGTAAATGTCACCCCGGAGACCGGGAAGCTGCCCGCACCTTCGGCGACGAGTTTCTTAGATGCGAGCTGTCCAGCAATTGCCAATACCGGCACGATGATCATGAAACGACCGACGAGCATCGCAATGCCCATGAGCGTGTTGTACCACGGGAAGTTTGTTCCCAGACCGGCAAACGCACTGCCGTTGTTTCCCGTGGCGGAAGAAAAGGCATACAACACTTCGCTCAGCCCGTGCGGACCGCTATTGTTGAGTGAGGCCGTTCCCCACTGAGAAACAACGCCCCAGGCCGTGAAGCCGAGAATCAAGATCACCGGGACAAGAATGCCGATGGCCGCGAGCTTAACTTCCGTTGCGCCAATCTTCTTGCCGAGGTATTCCGGCGTACGTCCAACCATCAATCCGGCGATGAAGATTGCGAGGATGACATACAGAAGCATGCCGTAGAGACCCGCACCGACGCCGCCGAAAATGACTTCACCGACTTGAATATTGAAAAGCGGTACCAAACCGCCCAAGGGCGTCATTGAATCGTGCATAGTGTTCACCGCGCCGCAAGATGCATCGGTTGTAACAGTTGCGAAGAGGGCGCTGTTGAAGATTCCGAATCGCGTCTCTTTGCCTTCCATGTTACCATCGGCTCCTTCAACCCCCAGCGCAGTGATGCGCGGATTTCCCGCTGACTCAGCACTCCACACCACCATCGCGCCGCCGACAAACATCACAGCCATAGCGACCCAAACCGCCCATCCGTGTCCCTGTGACTTCACCATGCGGCCCAAGTAGTATGTTAATCCCGCCGGGATGAGAAGAATTGAGAGCGTCTGGAAGAAATTGGACAGCGGATTAGGATTCTCGTACGGATGGGCGGCATTAGCATTCACAAAACCGCCACCGTTTGTTCCGAGCATTTTGATAGCAACCTGTGAAGCCATCGGACCTTGTGCTATGGTTTGCGTCGGTGAGAGCGTGCTGTCCAAGGCTGCATCCTGGACGATGCTAATCGTCTCATAGGGTTTGAAGTTCTGGATCATACCCTGACTGACGAGGAACAGCGCGAAGATCACACCAATCGGCAACAAAACGTACAGCGTCACGCGCGTGAGATCAACCCAGAAGTTTCCTATCGTCTTAGCCGTCGCCCGCGCAATGCCGCGCACCAGCGCAGCGGCAATAGCAATACCAACGGCGGCGGACGTGAAGTTGTGCAGCGTTAGGCCCACCATCTGCGAGAAGTAAGACATCGTCCCTTCGCCGCCGTAACTCTGCCAATTCGTGTTGGTCGCAAAACTTGCCGCCGTGTTAAACGCCAGGTGATGCGACAACGGCCCCAGGCCCTGCGGATTGAGCGGCAGTACATGCTGCAATCGCAGAATCAAGTATGTAAGCAGCATACTGATCAGGCTAAAAGCCAGCATTGAGAATGCATAGGCTTTCCAGTCTTGTTCCTGCTTGGGATCAACGCGCAGTGACCTGTATATCAATCGCTCCGTTCCGCCGAAAATGGGTTCAAGTCCCACGCGCGCATCAGGGTTCAGCACGCGATAAAGATAGATACCCATCGGCTTTGTCAGCAGCGCCAGTATTCCCAAATACAGGACAAATTGAATCCAACCGCCAATGTCCATTGTTGCCTCAGAATTTCTCCGGTCGAACCATCGCGACGAGAAGATAGATCATCAAGCCAATCGCGAGAACACCAAGTACGATGTCAGCCATGTTCACGCCAATCACAAAGTGTAGTGAATTTGCCCATTAAGGCAAAGAAAGTCACGGTACCCAGTACATACAGAAAATCAATCATTCGAGTCCAACACTCATGTTAATTGAGAAACTTGCACAATGTGAAGGCGAATGTCGAACCCTTCCCAATATCGCTAACAGCTCGAATGGTTCCGCCATGAGCTTCCACTATCTCGCGAGCTATCGCCAAGCCGAGTCCAACTCCTGGGGATGAGGCCTCATTCTTTCCGCGATAGAACCGATCGAACACGCGCGGTAGCTCCTCTTTGGGAATTCCCGGCCCTTGATCGGCGATCAAAATCTCCAAATACTTGTCCGTTCCCTGCACAGACAAAGTGATGGCCGTGCCCGGAGCACTAAATTTCAGAGCGTTCGACAAAAGGTTATTGAATACATGCTCGATTCGTGATTCATTGGCCATAACATCGGGCAAGTGTTCAGGGAGTTCGAGTTTGAGTTCCACACCGGCATATTGGAATGCGGTGCGGGACGCAGCAATGGCTCTTTCAATCAGCTTATGAGCGGACACAGGCTTCAATTCCAGCGCCGCTTTGCCGGATTTGTAACGGGCAACATCCAATAGATCATTCACGATGCTGAAGAGCCGTTCCGCGTCATCGCGCGCAGTAGTCAATAGCTCCGTCTGCTTACTATTCATTAGACCTACACGTTCATCCAGCAGCATATGCAGCGCCATACGAATGGAAGTCAATGGTGTCTTGAGTTCGTGCGATACCGTGGACACAAGGTCACTCTCAAGCTCAGACACACGCCGCAGGCGGGTTACATCCAGAAAGACGATGATAATGCCGACCGGCAAACCCCCAACGTCCTTGATGGGCAACACTCGCGGCATAAAAAACCGCTCTTTGCCTTCAAGAAAAACCTGAACGACTCGTTCAGCTTCCGTGTCGTCAGGGGCATTGCTCGTGGCATCAACGTGCAGAGAGCGATGCCACTCCGGTGACGTATCATAAATGCTTCCCCCGGGCCGGACTCCGATCATTCGTCTGGCTGCGGCATTCGCAAGTTCAACGGTCGCATCCGGAGCCATTACAATGACTGCATCGGGGAGACTGTCCAAAACAAGCTGCGCGCTTTGCTGACTGCGAACGAGTTTGGCCTGATCGCCTTGTTTCAAAATGCGTAACTCGGCAGCCATATCATTAAACGCTTCCATCAATAAACCTACTTCATCTCTGAAGCGCGGCTGTAGCATGAGGTTCAGATTACCCGTCTGCACTTCGCGAATGGACAGTGTTAGGATCTTCAATGGCTGCAATATAGCGCGGCCCGTTATAACGATGAGAATGAGTGCGAGCAGCATGCCGACAAGAATAAGTATGTAAGTAATTCGCTTGGCTTCCTGTGCTCGGTGTTGTGCCTGTCCGTCCACGGCAATCATATTAGACAAGTTCATGTCTGAGATACTTTGCACGGTCTGCTTAATCTCAGTGACTGACAGCGCGAAGCCCGATCGGAATAGTTCGGCGCGAACCGAATCACTCAATGTTCCGGTAATCAGCGCTGCTGCTTCCGCTTGCGCCTGTGTCCATAGCTGGTCCAGCTTCCGGACCGAGTCAGCTTCTCCGGGGAGCGTGATGTTGCCGCGTTCACGATCCAATTCAGATAGGAATCTGCGGCGAGTGGAGTCAATTGCCAAAGTGTCAGTCGTTTGCCCGAGGAGAGCTGCATCCTGTACCTCATCACGGAATTGGTCAAGCGCGCTTTTCATTCCTTCGCAGTAGACAATACTGTCATAGTTCTCGCGCAGTATTCTCGTCAATGCTTCGCTGTAGCTGCTCACGACACCCAAACCGATTGCACCAACGATTACCGCGACTGCAAGAAGTGCGGAGAACGCAAGAATGAGTTTTGACTTCAGACTGAACATGCTTTCACCTTTTGCGAATAGTGATCCAAGCGAAACAGTAAAACGGCCGGATTGAAATTACTGGAGTTACAAAAACAAAACACCTCGCCATGGGTGGAAAGGTGTTTCAGAAAGCAATGGCCCAATGGCCGCATATTGAAATGTGAAATGTGGTCAGAGGTCGTATTCCTTGCGTCTCCTCCACAACGTTGCGGTGTCTATCCCTAAAACGCGAGCAGCATCCTCTAACGATTTGGCTTTGGCTAACACGCTGCGAATATGAGCTTCCTCAATAATACTGATAGGCACCATGGCACCGATTTCTGCGCTTCGCTTGCAGTCTTTCAGTTTGTCGGGCAAGTGTTCAATCAATATCGTCGAACCATGACAGAGAATCACCGCGCGTTCGGTGATATTCCGCAGTTCGCGCACGTTCCCCGGCCAATCGTGACCCGTGAGAGCCGCCATCGCGTCATCGGCAAAACCGCTAATCTTCCGGTGGTTTTGCGCTGCGAAAAAGCCCAGGAAGTGTTCTGCCATTCGTGGTACATCATCCCTGCGCTCGCGTAGAGGCGGCAGTGTGATTTCAAATACGTTCATGCGGTAGAACAACTCTTGTCGGAACATGCCATTTAGAACCGCTTCTTGCAAGTCTATGCTTGTGGCGGCAATGACTCGTACGTCGGCCTTGCGGGTCGTCGTTTCGCCGATTCGTTCGTACTCATGATCCTGTAGAAACCGCAAGAGCTTGGGTTGCAAAGCGAGCGGCAAGTCGCCGATTTCATCCATAAACAACGTGCCTCCTTCGGAAACGGCAATTCGGCCGGGCGAGTCTTTGATTGCGCCGGTAAATGACCCGCGTTTGTGGCCGAATAGCTCACTCTCCAATAGATGCGGTGGAATGGCGGGGCATGAGATCGTATTGAACGACTTTCCAGCACGTTCGCTCCACTTGCCGATCATCCTCGCAATCAAGCTCTTTCCCGTTCCGCTTTCGCCGCGCAAAAGAACCGTCACGTTGGATGCCGCCGCTTCACGGGCGAGATTCAGAGCCCGCTGCATTCCGGCATGAGTTGTCGCAAGTTCCACATCAGGATGCAATTGATCAAGAGTCGCTTGCAGGGACTCAACTTTCTGTTCCAGCTTTCGCACCTCTCCAACTCGCTGCAGGATAAGTTGAATTTGTGCGGGTGTGAATGGTTTTGGGACGTAATCGGCCGCACCGCGCCTCATTGCTTCGACAGCCGTATCTATGCTCGCATAGGCCGTGATGATGACAATCTTCAGCCACGGCTGAGCAGCCTGCAATTTAGCAATCAGATCCATCCCCGAGTCAACACCGAGCCGTAAGTCCACAAAAGCCAGATCAAAGGACGTGCGAACGACTTCCGCGGCCGCGTCGTGGATATTACTTACGGATATGACAGTATGTCCTTCTGTTTCCAGAAGGATTGCCAGTGTTTTGCGAATATTTTGTTCGTCGTCGACGATTAGGATTTGCATAATTGCTGCCCAGGGGTTTGCTGTCCCGAAATATAGCAAAATTCCCACAATCCAACTCTCGAACGTTTGGTGATAGCGCCGTAACATGCTCGTTCGTACCGTAAGTATTGAATCATGATATCATTGAAATAACAGTAGCTTACACAGTACGTCCGGCAGAGAGAACCGCGATTGCCCTCAAACCACCTTCTGACCGGATTGAACAGATTGGGCCTCGTTAACACAAAACGCCCTTGCTAAGTCTATACTTAACAAGGGTGTAATAGTGGAGACGGCGGGAATCGAAAGAGCGGTCGGTGCACCTGAACTGGTCCATAAGCCATGCAAGATCAAAGAGAAAGCCCCAATGGGGGCTTTCCTCATGAGACAATGCAAGTTCATTATTTAGCATCCGGCACCAACCGAAAGCAACACAAAAACAAGACGAGAATTCGAATCCCTTTGAAGCCAAGTGCAGGCTGGATGCGAATGATTCGCAGTGCTCAGGGATCAACTACACCTGGGCAACAGCGTGGCGACAAGTCGGCGTGCAATTGTACGGTTTTGGTGCGATCATGCGCACGCCCTAAGGCATCCAGTTCTACTCGAAGTCCGTCACTTCCAAGATCAGGCGCCTCGCTTTCCCGTAAGTGTCCGAAGTGGCTGTTCTTCGCTAATCTTGCCTGTTATCATAAAGCTCATAAAAACAACGGAGATTCGGAATCCGGCTTCTTCAGAACTTATCCATAATTATGAACTTGCCCCCTTCGTTAATTAATAAAGAATATGCGATTTCGTTTACAAACGTTGACTAACTTTGGTAAATTGTGAAACTGACTAAACTCGGCTACTTGCTGGAATCCACTATTCAAGGCGAGCCCCATGAACCTGTTTCGCGCCACCTGTTTCCTCACGTTGTTTGGCCTGTTGACCGCCTTTGCTCAGGCGCCGGACACGCTCTGGACCCGGACCTACGGGAATAGCTACGACAACTCGCTAAACGAGGCCTGCCTGACCACCACCGGGGATATCTGCCTGATCGGCTCAAGCGCCACACCCACCACCGGCAACGACCACTACTACTTAAAGGTCAATGCCCAAGGCGACACGATCTGGACTGCCGTCCGAACACGGTTTCCCACAACAGGCGAACCCGAACTTGGAAAAAGTGTCACCGCGTTGCCAAATG
Organism: bacterium; assembly: GCA_016702305.1. Taxonomy (NCBI): domain Bacteria; species bacterium. Next base: position 50,510 of record JADJEH010000008.1, on the reverse strand, counting down.
GCGATATTCTCTTCTTCGGTGCCAGCGAACGTCGTGGTCCCGGCTTCTACAACGATGTTACGCGCATTGTGCGAATGTCAAGCGCCGGAACTGTTCTGGCAGACGGTATTGTTGCCGAGAACGCGAATCCGATTGATGTTTACGCAGCCGCTGTTCGCCCACGCACCGACGGTACCTTCATGTGTTTTGGGACGTTCCAAGGAAACAACTTCGTGGATTGGGCTGTGCGCACCAATAGCGACGGCGTTGTCTTGTCATCACAGACCCCACGAATGGGGATTTACGTTTTTGACGGGATAGTCATGCCCAACAACAGCTACATCTACGTTGGTGGTCGAAATTGGGGGCCGCTGACCAATGTGAGCGCAACCTATGCAGATGCCAATCTGGCTGTTCAGTGGGACAGACAGTACGGCGGGAGTGGCTCAGAATATGGGGCAGATGTTGCTTCAACTCCCGATGGCGGCTTTGTTGTCGCAGGTCAGACGAATTCCTTTGGGAACGGTAACCAGGCTTTCTTGCTGAAGCTTGCGGCCAACGGCGATTCGCTCTGGATGCGCATGTATGGTGGCGCAGGAAGCGAAGCCTTCGGAGGAGTTGCGGTCACGCCAGAAGGATACATACTGGCATCCGGAAGCACCACCACAAACAGTTCCGGAGGCTACGACGGTTGGGTAGTCATGACCGAAAGCGATGGCGATACACTGTGGACAAAGAAGATCGGCGGCGCGGCAGACGACTACTTCGCCGACTGCGTTTTGACCCCGAGCGGAAGTGCAGTCCTGACCGGAACAACAAGGTCGTATGGTGCGGGCGGATCGGACGGCTGGGTCCTTGCTCTCTCCAGCGTGCTGCCGCGCTCACTTGCTTTGACGTCTCCGCTTGGCGGCGAAACTTGGCAAATCGCCGATACGGTGGACATCACATGGACATCGGAAAACGTCTTCGACAACATTAACATTGAAATTGATCGCAACTTCCCCAGCGGCAACTGGGAGATGATTGGGTTCAATCAACCTAATACCGGTTCGTATTCGTGGAGGGTTTCGTATCCGGCCACGCCAAACTGCTATCTCAGAATAAGAACTAACGGCGTATCCCCCATCAGTGACACCACCGCCACGGCAATCACAATCCCGCCGCCCGCACCCGAAAATCTTCCCGGGATAGCGACCAATCCTTTCCCCTCAAACGGTGAAATCAATGTCGCCAATGCTCCGCTGCTCTCATGGTTCCTCGCACCACTCGCCCTCAACTACGACATCTACGTCTGGCCCGCCGAGGAAGCGATGCCTTCCACACCAACTGCGAGTCATTTGGTGAGCAACAGCTACCCGGTTTCACCGCCGCTGACCTACGGTCATACCTACAAGTGGCGGCTGGTGGCCCGCAATTATTTCGGCGAAGTGCTGGGCGATGAGTGGTCATTCACGGTTGGAAGTTTGCCCGACCTCGTTGTCGGCAATATCACCGCGCCCCCGACAGCGTTCTCCGGTCAGAGTATCAGCGTGAGCTGGTCAGTTCAGAATACCGGAACGGGCGGCACAACCGCTCCCGCGTGGAGTGATTGGCTCTATTGGTCGGTTCTACCGACATTTGAGATTCAAGCAGCAACCCTTTTGGGCACTGCCCAAAATGCCAGCGCACTGGCACCGGGAGAGAGCTATCTTCTAAGTGCGAGCGGCACCCTCCCGCAAGGTATCAGCGGTCCGTATTATGTGTACGTCAAGACTGACAACAACTCAAGTGTCTTGGAGTCCAACGAGTCCAATAATATCGCGCGATGCGTCGCGGCCATTGACGTTGAACTCTCGCCCTATGCGGATTTGCGTGTTACAACCATCGGCGCGCCCACGTCCACTTTTTCCGGCACAACAGCAGCGGTAACCTGGACTGTCCAGAATTTGGGAACGGGTTCCACTGCACCAATTCAGAATTGGGTTGAAGAACTCTACCTGTCGCCGGACAGTGCCTTCGGTTCAGATACGTACCTTGGAACGATCAGCCACTCCGGTGCGCTCTCGGTTGACAGTACATATTCGGGAAGCGCAAATGCCACAATACCGCAGGCGATCTACGGCAACTACTATCTGATTGTCAGATCTGATGCCGGAGGCAATATATATGAGTACGTATACGAGAACAACAACACGACGATCAGCAACCACATCGAAGTAATCCTCAGCCCGCCGCCTGATCTTGTCGTCACCAACGTCACAGCCCCATCAACTGCCAACGCCGGACAGAACGTCACGCTTTCCTACACGGTGCAGAACCAAGGGATCGGGAGTCCGTTCAATCCGGCCTGGTACGACTATCTGTACATCTCGACGCTTCCGACATTTCAGCAGAACGCTTCCATTCAAATTGGCGGGAGCGCTCGCTGGACAGGTTTGGCCCCCGACAGTCAATACACCGTCACAACCAGTAACAACTTGATTCCCAACGGCACGTCCGGGGACTATTACGTCTATGCCATCACGGACGCAACCAATGCGTGCTTTGAACACAATTCCGAAGGCAACAACATCACGCGCAGCGCAGCGCCGATTACTATTTCTCAACAGCCCACGCCTGACTTAGACGTCACCAGCATACAAGCGCCGCCCACGGTAGTTTCAGGTCAACCTCTCACCGTAAACTGGACTGTGCAGAATAACGGCACGGCCACGACACCGGTAAGTTGGAGTGATCGAGTATGGCTGATGTCCGGTTACCAGTATAACCAGGACCTGAGTATTGCTTCGATGATTGTCACTCAGAACGGCCCGTTGGCCGTCGGCAACAATTACACGGTAAGCCGCACCTTGCAGCTTCCAGCAGTCCCGGCTGGACCGTACACGCTTTGGGTTGTCACCGACCAAACAAATGCCTTCTATGAATACCAAGGTGAAAATGACAACGCAGTTCAAGGCCCAACAATTACAGTCGAACCCTATCCACCGGTTGATCTGGTCGTCACAAATGTCACCGCTCCGCTGACAGGTCAATCAGGTCAGCCCGCGCAGCTCCAATGGACGACACAAAATTCGGGCGTCGCAACTACCGTCGGGGGCACTTGGACTGATGCCGTTTACCTATCGGTTGATGCGACGTACAACGAAGGTATGGATATTTTCGTGGGCGAGCTGGTCCACAACGGCACACTTGCTGCCGGGCAAAGCTACTCTCGCACTCAGACTTTCACCATTCCGAACGGCGTTGCAGGTTCCTACTACTGGATCATCCGCACGGACAAGACCAGTTTGATAACGGAAGTCAATGAAGGCAACAACTCGTCCGCCAATGCCCAAGCCTCCACAATAAGTTTGACAGTGCCGCCTGATCTGACCATCGAGTCGTTTGACGCACCCGCGCTTTCGAATGCAGGGCAACCGATCACATCCGAGTGGCTGGTGCGCAACATTGGCCTTGCAGCAGCGAACGGACCAGTGTGGTACGACGCACTATATTTGTCACCAAACGTGACGCTGGATGTCGCGGACACACGGCTCGCAACTTTCACTCGGAACGGTGCACTGACTCCGTCAGACACATACCCCGTGACCGTACAGGGCGATATTCCCTACTACGCATCCGGGAACTACTATTTGATTGCCAAGGCCGACAACAGCGACGCAGTATATGAATACACCGGCGAGTCAAACAACATCGTAACGGCGCCGATTTCGATCTACTTGCCGCCACCCGCGGACCTCGTTGTTTCCGGCATCGCAATGCCCGACTCCGCAGAGTCCGGCGACAACGTATCCGTCACCTACACGATCGAGAACAACAGCACGAATTCGGCAGTAGGATTCATGCGCGATGCTGTGTATTTTTCACTCGACACAATTTGGACAATTGACGATCCTCTGCTGGGAGTTCAGGACCGCAACATCAATATTGCTCCCGGCGCGGTGATGACCGTTTCAATGCCGTTCAATCTCGAGCGCACGTTGGAACTGCTTGACGTGCCGGTGCAGCATCGACTCGGCCGCTTGGACGAAGGCGAAAATGGCGTTATCACTCGTGAAATGCCCGGCGTTGTCCCAGCGAACTACTACGTCATCGTGCGCACCGACCTGCGCGACAACATCCGCGAAGCCGACAATCAGAACAATTCCACGGCATCGAGCTCGCAAATCAATGTTGACCTGCCTGAACTTGAATTAGCCACCCCCAATACGCGCAGTTTCGCCGAAGGACAAATGCGGTTCTACCGCATTCAAGTTGGCGTGGACTTCGACATGCGAATCACTTTGACCAGCAACCAAGGCACCGCATCCAACGAGATTTATGTTTCCTACGGCGAAGTTCCGACGCTAAGCAATTTCGACTACAGCGGCGCAGAGCCCTTCTCGGCCAACCAGCAGTTCTTTGTGCCCTCCACGCAAGCGGGTACGTACTACGTCATGGTCTTGGCACGCGATGCCAGTGCAAGCGAGAATGTCACGCTGTTGGCCGAAGCCTTGCCGTTCTCGATACTGGACATCTCACCGAACGTAGTTGGACAGGGGAGAGTGACGACGCGAATTGAGGGGGCGGGGTTCAGGGATTCAACCATGGCGTTTTTGAGAATTGCTCAGGATTCGCTATTGCCGGCACTATCAATTGACTTGGAAAACAGCACAGAGCTAAGGGCCATCTGGAATTTGGAGTCACTCCCTGTCGGCGTCTATGATGTAGTTCTGAGAAACAGCACGACTGTGGAAACTGAAGCACCACAAGCCATCACAGTTCAACCGTCAGAAGGATTGATTTACGAGTTTATTCAAGCATCTCCGAACCGCTTCAGAGCAGGAATGGCCGCCGAGATGAGTTTCGTTGTAACAAACACATCCAACGTGAACTTGCCCTATTTTGAAATGTCGGGCTATTTCCCCAAAACTGCCGACATTTGTGGCATCCAGCTGGACCAGTGGCACCACTTTCAATTGCCAGAACCTGAGACCTTGGATCAAAACTACCTTTCTTGGGATTTTCAAATTGGATGGGATGAGCTTACTGTAATCTATGCTATCAAGCGAGATGTCGCACCCGGGGAGCAACTCGAGTTTCACGTGACCGTTTGCAACGCATCACGATGGGCGTACCCCGTCTCGATTACGCATGGTGCGTCAACAGTCGATGAATATCTTGACGCTCAGGTGGAAAAAACCAATCGGTTTAGACTTCGCCTTTTGGGCGGCTATACGGAGGCTGACGCTGAAACGCAGGCTTCTGCAGCCATCGCTGGCCAATTCGTCAACGACGCTCTCGATGACTACCAGACTTTGAGCTTGATTGACGAGTACGATCCCCCACAAGACATACCGGATTACTTGCCATTCATTGAAGTGCCTGACCCATTACATCTATACATCATCCCACCGGAGCCTGACTCGCTGCCGCCTGGCTGCGGACCGAACTTCACAGCCGATGAATGTAGAGATAGGATTCGAGACCTTTGTGATAACCTGAAAAGGCCAATTTGCGGTGGCATAAACGGTGTAGCGTCGGGACTAAGCAACGCGTTGCTTGGTTCGGTTGCCGGAATTTTCTGTCAATCAGGCGAAGCGTGGACCTGCATGTCTTGGCACCGAAGTGTTGAGGAAGTGTGCCAGACTTTCGAAAAAGGCTGTGACCCGAACGATATCATCGGCCCGACCGGATTCGGCGAAGAGAAATGGATTGCAAAGACCTCGGCAATGCCGTACACAATCCGGTGCGAAAATTCCGCCGAGCTTGCAACAGCCAACGCAAGCGCCGTTCACATCACACAGCAACTCGACTCCGACTTGAACCCGAACTCGTTCCGTTTGGGCAGCTTCGGATTTGCTAACATGACTTTTGAGGTTCCGGCCAATCGGGCATATTACACAACGAGACTCGATGTTCGCGATTCGTTAGGCATCTACGTAGATGTAACCGCAGGTATCAATGTCAACACCAACGAGATTTTCTGGAACTTCACGTCCATTGATCCCGTCACAGGCCAACCTCCCACAAGTCCGTTCGTCGGCATGCTTGCCATCAACGACAGCATCACACATCGCGGCGAGGGCTTTGTAAACTACACGATCAGACCGCGAACAACATCCCAAACTGGAGACGTCATCGATGCTCAAGCGAGCATCGTTTTTGACGTGAACGAGCCTGTGGTCACACCTCCGATCTTCAACACAATAGATGCCGACTTGCCGACCAGTACTGTACTCCCTCTACCGGCCGAACCGGACAGCGTGGCATTCCCCGTCAGTTGGACTGGTCAGGATGTAGTAGGCAGCTCTGGTGTTGCAAACTATGCCCTGTACGTATCGGAAGATTTCGGACCGTTCTCAGCATATGCCTCGAATGTTGAAGATACTTCCATCATGTTCACAGGCATTCCGGGCCACATTTATGGGTTCTTCTCTCTCGCCACAGACAATGTTGGCAATGTTGAAGCCATGAAGAGCGCACCCGAGGCCGTCACGTTCCTGCAGGTCGCGTTGCACGACACTATTACAGATGTGACGATTCGCGCCAATAGTGTTGGCGACTCTGTCTATTCAACATTACGTTGGGGCAGCCCCGTCGGGAATGCGTACTATTACATCTATGTATCCGACACCGACTCCGAATGGAACGGCGGCGCAGGTTGGTCTCTTCTCGGTACGACGACAACATCCTCTTACGTCGATGCCCACATAAGACAAGAGCCCGATGCAGTTCGCTTCTACAGAGTGCTTGGCTTCTTGGTGCCGTGACAAACCCAGCATTGCAGCCCTAACAAGAGCGAGCACACGATCTGAATCACTAGATCTCATGAACAACAAAAGAGGTTTGCCGAATTGGCAAACCTCTTTTTCTATCTTATCGGTCCAAGTTGTATAGCGCTACATTCGCTTGAGCAGGATTGCAGGTAACCCGTGCCGGAGGAGCCATCACGCTGGACATTGCTGTAGCACGTTCATCATGGGACAAACAACAAGTCAACTGGAGATAACTGCCATCACCGTCTTATCAGTTCCGCTTAGGTAGCAAATCGTGCTCTTATCAAACAATCTGCTCGAGTTTCGAGCTAAGATATGGGCAATATTCCCGCCGCCTAACATTCGCCTTGCGCGCTAACCTGTTGTTAAGCAATGCTGAAATGAAACTGCCGGACCCTCTTTTGTGATATGCCTTGTACTTGTCTTGTCGCTATTTGCTGCAAGATAACAAAACGCCCTTGCTAAGTCTATACTTAACAAGGGCGAAGTGGTGGAGACGGCGGGAATCGAAATGTCGTCTTTCTGAATTCTAAGATTAAATATTACAATATCTTCCTGCCATTTCTGCCGCCAAATCAGGTCTCAATTTTACTCTCTAAGTGCTTGTTTTTTGCAACTGTCCTCATAGGGCTTTTGACAAATTTTTGACACTCATTTGACAATCACATGGAGCACAAACAACGGATCGTCACGTTTGCTCTCAGGAACACGAACCCCAAGGCGACTGCTCGGGGATAGGAATGGCGGATTACTTCTTTGATGCGAAAGCGGAGCGGCGCCAAGCCCTGGACAATCTGCTTAATCCTGAGTGTGAGTTGAGAATGATCCTCGTCTGTCAACCGACGAAGCTCCACAGGGCGAGTTGCTGATCTCCACTGAGTTATCTTCATGAATCTGTGTATTCAAGCTCGGGCAATTATAACATATTGTTGTGGTTGCGTTTACGAAAGACAATTCAATATTTGGGCACTCTAATTGGAAGCAGGCGTCAACCCGGGTAAGCAACGCCACACCGAAAGCAAACACGCAGAAACCAAAGGTCCGGCCTTGCATTGGGTGGGATTCTGGGCTACATTGAAGCCATGAAAACTGGTGCCTCCACAAGAACAGAGTGCAATAAGGTGACACATTTTGTCATCTTATGGGCGTGCTTTGTGGTTTCAATTTCGGTGTTGCCAGCGACCGTGACGGCGGGCGCGCTGCCGACAGAGTTCAGCGCACTCAGCGATCAAGAAAGAGAACAGGTTAAGAAGGGCACCCTGACGGCTGAGATGATCGAAGTTGAATTGACCACATTGGAGCTGCAAACTCTAGAATTGAGCTGCGACCGACGTACGATAATTCTAAGAATACAACTGGCCGAACTCTATTGGGAAGAACACGACTTAAAACGAGCCGAGGCCGAATATCGAATTGCGGCGAATAGTTGCTGGGAATGCCTGCCAATCGTGGATTCTTTGCGCATCAAAGCTCAGTACTCGCTCAGTCTCGTACTTGCCGCACAAGGGTTCTATCAAATTTCACATTCCGATGGCTTCTTACGCGATGCATTGGCAGGCTGCAACGGATCTGAATGGTGCAAAGGCAAGACTCGTGCGATACTCCTTAGGCAGGTTGCACGCTTGGCTGACCAGATGGGCGATGCGACGTGCCGTGACATGTATCGCGAGTCGCTACGGATTTTCGAGCAAGAGGATTCAGGCGACAGCACTGAAGTTGCGGTCTCGCTTTGGCTCTTGAGAAAGTCGCTGTTTGAAAACCTTGCACGAGAAGAATCTCATGAGATACTGACCAGGCTTCTACGACTTATCGAACTTCGACCGGGTCTAAAGAACCCTTCCCGTTCAAGTGTCCTGAGCGCCTACGGTGAGGATTTGCATGCTGATGGCGATGATGCGGCGGCCCTAAAATTCCTCCGTGATGCAGCTAGTATGCAACAACTAGACAGTGCGTCAAGTGGATGCAGAACTGCCAGGACCGCACTATTGATCGCCGAATGCCTGACAGACCTGGCAAGATTTGATGAGGCGAAGCCCTTCTTCAAGTCCGCCATCGAAACTTACGCATCTTGCGGTGAAACCAACCCTCCCTATTTCTTTGTTTCATCATCAACGCAATTCGGGAAGGAACTGACCAATCATGGCGAATTTCATGCTGCCGAGGAGGTGCTTCTGCACGCAGTTTCGGTTGCCCGTGACTCTTTGCCCTTGACAGAAGATGCACATTTGTATCTACTGCTTGAGCTTGCCCGGCTTTATGATCTTACTGGTCGGTCAGAACTCGCCGAGGAGAACTATTTTCGTGCGTTGACCATGGCGGAGCTGATTCATCCGCTTGCCGACCCACGGGTCGCCAACTTCCTCGAACCATACGCGGAGTTCTGTTTTGAGCAAGGTGACTACAAACGAGCACTGCCGATGCAGGCGCGAGCGCAAAAACTGTGGGAAGGGACCCTTGGGAGCAATCACCCTGCATCGTCGTTGAGCACCGGCCGACTTTCACTGATGCTTAGAAAGTCGTTTGGCGTAGCAGATTGGGCCGGGGGAGTTAGCGCGGCGCGTGTTCTGCAAACCCGCGCGTGGCGCGCTCGGTTCAACCAGTACATGGAAGCACTCAACTTACTAACCGAGTACCAGCTAATTCGCCTGGCGTCGGCGCTTCAATCGGATGCTTCGCATATGTACACGATGATTGCAGAGACTCCGCCGGAGGAAGACGCTGTAAATGCCTACGGCACTGACATCCTTACCCTAAAGGCGCTCGTTTGGGAAGTTCCGTACGCGAGGCGAAGATCTGCATTTACATTTGCGGATCCGTACAATCAGGCTTTGGCCGACTCGCTGTATGCGGTGCGTGCGGCGCTGGCCAAGCTTTACATTCGAACGAGTTTTGCTGACAGCGGACCGGAAAGCAAGAATCGGTTTGATGAGCTGAACCATGCAAAACGCCAGTTGTCCGAAGAACTCCTTGCGCGACATCAAGACACAATTATTAGTGAAGTCTTGGCAAATTGTAACGCAAACGGAATCGCCAGTTTGTTGCCGCTGAACTCTGTAGTAGTTGACTATGTTCGCTATGACCATGATATCACCCTTCGCCAGACAGAGCCGCGCTACCTTGCCTATGTTATTCGACCGGACAGCAGCACTTTCGTAATACAGCTTGGTGGGGCACAGGCCATAGACTCTCTAGTCTCGCGCTACGTCGAAGAACTCACGCAAGTGCAGAACCTCGACGAGGCCGAGTTTGGCCGCATTTCGTGCGAGTTGTATAGGCACATATGGAGACCGGTTCGGGCAGAAGTTGGCGAAGTACAACTGATTTTTGTTGGGCCGGATGGCCCACTAAACAGCGTCGCTTTCGAGTCACTTGTCAATAGTGACGGCGCTTATCTTGTGGAGTCATATCAGTTCCATTACATCACCTCGGGCCGGGAGCTAAACCGGATTTACACGCGTGGCAACCCGGATGTAGAACCTGGCAATGGCCTGCTGGCGATCGGCGATCTGGATTTTGACTTTGCAGCGGCGAGTAGCGTGGACAGTGGCTCACCAAGCTTGACAAACAACCAAGATACTTCTCTCGTTGCAGCCGACTTACCCGCAATCCGACAGCGAAGTATCTTGGTCCGCGAGTCCTTGCTGGGAGCAAGGTGGGATTCCTTGCCCGCGACTCGGGAGGAAGTTGAATCAGTTGCGCGGGCCTGGCACGATCGCAGTGGCGAGAATGCGCAGATCTTGACGGAGTCTGAAGCCACAGAAGAGAATTTCAAGCAGCATTGCTCTGGCAAACGAGTCTTGTACATGGCAACGCACGGTTTCACACGGGTGCAACCAGTCACTGCAGAACATCTTGCGAAGGACGCTGACGACGACTATATCGAACTCATCGCAGAACAAAGCCCACTTCTTAAGTCTGGGTTAGTGTTCTCGGGCGCAAATGCGCTTGTCCACCAAACTCTGGGGCAATACGGCGAGGACGGTATCGCCACGGGCGAAGAAATTTCCTGTCTGAATCTAGACGGTACTGATCTTGTAGTTTTGTCGGCCTGCCATTCCGGTACAGGGGACATTGTCAACGGCGAGGGAGTCTACTCGCTTCGGCGAGCGTTTGAAATCGCTGGAGCCAAGACTATTGTGAGTTCATTATGGGCCGTTGACGATAATATGACCCGCGATGTAATGATGAAAACTGTCAGTCAGAACAATCTAACGATCGGCGCAGCGCTGCGCACCGCCATGTTGTCCAGGATTGGCGAACTGCGGGAGCAGAATCTAAGCGATCACCCCTACTATTGGGCAGGCTTTGTGTGTTCGGGCGATCCGCGTACCAAGCTTTTTCCGGACGATCGCGGGGGAAATTCTAAGTAGTTTAGCATGAGTGAAACTGCGCGCAAATCGCCGCTCAAGCGGTCTTTCGAAAGGCTCGACATAGACGAGCTTTTTGGGCTTGCGTTCGCCGGAGATGAAGATGCGTTGGACGAGTTCTGCGCGCGCATTCGGCCCGGTTTGGTTCAGATCGCGTCGTTCCGGGTTGGAAACATTTCGCGTGAAGATGCAGAAGATTTGGCACATGAGTCGCTACTGATTTTTGTGCAGAAGCACGGCGAAGTCACGGCGTCGCCGACTGCATTCGTCCGGGCAATCCTCTACAACTTGATCGGTAACTATCTTCGGAAACGCCAGACGGGAAGATTCTTAAACGGCAATGGGCATGCGGATCAATCAAGTGGAGCCCAACTCACGGAGATTAAGGGCAATCATGAGCTGCAAGTTGAAAATCACGACTTGCTTGAGCGAGCGGAGCGGGCCATCTCAACAATGAGTGAGCCATGCCGCACGTTGCTGATCGGTCTGATTGAAGGACAGGATGTAAAGACACTGTGGGAGCGCTCCCTTGAACTCGACTCTAATTTGAAACGGTCGGCGTTCGATCGCAGGCTCTATCTCTGCCGCAGAAGACTCTGGGCTATTTTAGGGATTGACCTATGAGCAATCACGATTTCATCGCGTGCGTCAACCCTACAATCGGTGCCAAGCTGCTTTCCTATGGACTCGGAAACCTTCCGGAGGAAGAGAAGAACGAGTTTGAAGAGCATTTGCTGTTGTGTCCGGCATGTCAGTCAGAATTAAAGGCTGCCGGTCAAATGCTCAAGGCCATGTCCGTCGGCAAAGGTGAGTTGGCGCGAAAGCTCCAGGGCGAACCCGAGCGCAAGGAGTCACCGGGAATCACCCCGAGAGTATATCTTTGGCCCATTGTCGCGGCGGCGGCATGTCTGATTGGATTGATCTACTGGGCTGCCCAGCCCAGCCGGGATAACAGACCGATTTCGTCGGTTCAAGTGCTGGCAGATACCCACGATATCGCGACCGATAGACTTGACACAGCCACGCTTGTTCGGGTTGACAGCATGAAAGTTGATTCCGTGTCTCAAAGCAAGCGTTTCGCGGCGCTAGCAACGAAACTCCCGTTGGCTTACATTATGCTGAACCCTCGCGGTCAGGCTGCCAACAATCGCGAAAACTTCGAACTGGCGATGCGGGATTATCAAGACAAGAATTATCGTGCCGCCGCAGAACAGTTGCGCAAGCTGGCTCAGAGCGATTCAGTCGACACAGAGCAGCTACTCTATTGGGGAGTTTCGGCTTACATGACAGGAAATACGTCAGAAGCAATTCGCGTCTTCGACCGCACGGAGAAGTTGAAGCCCCGCACAACCCGACTCGCCCAAGTACGCTGGTATCGTGCTAACGCCAAACTGGTCGCGGGGGACTTAACGGGCGCAAAGCGGGATTTGCAGCTTGTCGCGGGAAGCGAGGCCGATTTGTCCCGGGACGCAAAGGAACTATTGACAAAGCTCCAGTAGTTTTCGACTGACTTCCCCAAGACTTCAACAGTCATTTAGAGAGGCATCCGCAAGGGCGCCTCTCTTGTTTTGCTACAATACGCGACAAAAGGCAGGGGTCAATTCCACTTAATTGTTATAGAACAGTGTATTACAACTTCAAGTTAGAATTGTGATTACGATTTCTTAGTCCAAAAATCCCCAGAATGTCCAGTTTGATTTGCGATCTCGCGACACTCTTAGTATGACGACTCATTCTGGAAAATATGAAGCGCATCCTGTCCGCCATCCAAGCCATCCCCGACGAGTCCTGCCGCACCATCTTGATCGGGCAGATCGAGGGACGTCACCTCGACGACATCTACGCTCAAGTGGTGCTCCTCGAACCGAACCGTGACCGCGACGAATTCAATCGCCGGGTTATCTCTTGTCGCCAACAGCTTTGGAAACATCTCAAGGAGGACCTATGACCGCCTCCGAGCAACAGCACTTCTGTATGGACCGCCGGGTCGGCTGCCTCCTGCTGCCTTATGGCCTGCACACACTGTCCGATGCGGAACTCACGCGCTTTGAAGAGCATCTGTTGCGCTGCCACGCCTGCCAGGAGGAAATCTGGGCCGCCGCTCCCTATTTGAACGTTCTCTACCTCCAGCGCCTCATGCTGGTCGAGCATTTTCATGCGGCGGGCCGGAGTTTTGAGGAGTGTATGGCGCATTTGCAGATGGCAGCGGTAGAGCATTCTCGTTGATCAACATTGTCGTTCCAACATGAAGAGCGCACGTCCAAAATCAGCCCGCACGATACATGTCAGGCACGCGAAGTATCCGCTTAATTTTCGTTTGGCGGCGGATGCCTTCCGCGCGGAATATGTCGCGCAGGCGCTGAAGGTGTTTGACGGCAACGTCAGCCGCACGGCCCGTGAGCTGGGCATAACAAGACGGGCGCTGCAACTGCTCGTCGCCAAATCGCGCACGGTGACGGACACGCAGTCAGCGCAAGATATTTAGCAAAACGGGCACCCCGTGCCGCGTCAAAAGGAGAATCCATGAAAACGCTTCGGAAACTATTGTTCATCGCGCATCATCCACAGCCTCGGACACAGTTGCGCGTTTGCAATTCTGGCCGCGGCTATTCGATTTCCGCAATTAATGGCCTCAGCAACCTGTACGCACGCGACTTGTGAATCGCCTGATTCGTTTGAACTACTAGCGCACATAGGTGTAGCGATAGCTGAGGAAATTAACCGGGAATACACCACGGTATGCAACGCTCGGAAACAAGAAGCTCATCTTCAAGTAGCTGCGTACAAATGCGACTGGAAATCTTCTACTTCCACGAATTTTAGCGGGTTAACACCCTCGAAGAGACAATCAAATCACGGGAGAAGCGATGATGATCCGATTGATAATGATAATTTGGATGTTCCTATTAGCTAACCGAATAGCGGTGGGGCAAGATAGTCTGAACGTAAATAGGCTCGGGCAACTTAACATTGCCGCATCAAATGTAACCGCGTTCGGTAACTATGCTTACGTCGCTGACGACGGTGGTGGTGTAAGGATTATTGATGTGACGATCCCTTCAACTCCCATCCTCCTTGGACAGTGTATAATACCGGGCGGGGGTTATACTTTGGGTCTTGCCACGTCGGGGAGCCACGTGTATGTTGCGAACTGGTTTTTTGGTTTACGGGTAATAGACGTGACGTCTCCCGCTTCTCCGGCTATAATTGGAGTTCTTGATACACCGGGCGTCGCAGTCGATGTTGCAGTTACTGGAAACTACACTTACGTCGCCGACGGAGGCGCTGGTGTACGGATTATTGATGTTACAAGCCCGTCTGCCCCTATCTCTGTGGGCTTCTATGATACGCCCGGCGACGCAAAGGGTATCGCAGTAATAGGGAATCTCGCGTACGTGGCAGACGATCACAAAGGGATGCGCGTAGTAGACGTCACGACACCGACGGCCCCGTTCTTAGTAGGTGTTCTCGACCCGTGGGGTGGAGGCGAAAGCTATGTTGACATTGCGGTATCTGGAAATTACGCCTATGTTGCGGACTATGTGTCCGGTCTGCGGGTGATTGACGTGACGACTCCTTCGTCCCCTGTCTTGGTTGGCTACTATGATTCTCCGGGTTATGCAAGTAGTGTAGCAGTTCTTGGCAACATCGCCTACCTTGCGGATGGAAATGGTGGTCTGCGCGTGATTGACGTAACGACGCCCTCGTCTCCGGTAGCTGTGGGGTTCTACAACAGCGGCAACTCGGCCACAGACGTTTTTGTGGCCGGGTGTGTTGCATACGTCACAGAACAGGTGGCCTTTAGCACATACGACATTTCAAATTTCAATCCATGCGCAACTCCAACTCCCGCAAGAGCACCGGATAGTCTGGTTGTTCAACTTCTGCCGTTGTCAAACTCCATTCAGCTTAATTGGTCACCCGTGACACAAGACACAAGTGGAAATCCGATTTCAATTGAGCGGTATGTAGTGTTTCGCGGAGCCGCTACAGAAGCAGAACTGGATTCGATTGGAGTACCGTTCCCATCCGATACCACCTTATTCGTAGATTCTGCGATTACCGGCGATCACGGCTTCTACCGGGTGAGGGCAGTGCGCGGGAATTAGTACACTAGTCCCAGAGAGCCAACGGCATGCCCTCGCCCTCTACACAAAGGCCAACCAGTGTTTGAGGGTATCATCAAAATAGCCGCTGTGCCCCAAGGCCTGCACACACTCGGCATCCGCTTCAAGGACGACCGCAACATCGGGGGCTCGTGCGAAGTGCGCCTGTTCTATGTAGTGAACCCGATTTATATGGCCGCTGGTCACATCATTGACGGCGCGGAGTATTTCATCAACTATGATCCCGGTCAAGGAAATGGCGTTCCGATAGACTTGCCAACCGACGGAAACTGGGATAGCGCGTTTGAGACGATCACGGACAGCATAGCCAACATTCCCGGTGGCTGGCATTGGCTGGGTGTGCAGTTCCGAGATGATCGAGGACTCTGGAGCAACGTCCTGATTGACTCGTTCGTCGTGACGCCAATTCTCACCATCTCCGTGAATGCGTCGCAAATGCCGGTACTGCGATGGGAATCAACCGACACTGCCACCGAATTCCAACTGTTTCGTTCGAGCAACCTGAGCGGCCCCTGCACACAAATCGCAACCTCGACCGACAGCATCTATACGGATACAGAGAACCCGCCCGGAGGAGGAAAAACGGTTCTATTACGTCACCGAAACCACGCCCACCGGATTATCAGGATTCAGATTGCCAAATCGGGATGCGCACGGCGCGTCAAAGCTCGTCAACCAATAGCATGAGTGGGAATGGTGAATGGCTGGTGATAACGTGTTGCAAAGGATAAGAGCAATGCGTCACACATGTCATCAGTGCCTGACAAAAATTTCCGCTGATTTCTTGACCGCAAGTGCATACCCTTTGGTGTGCCATCAAGCTGGCGCAAAATCACATAACTGTATGCGTAAAAACTATAAGTACTTTTGTAGGAGATGTCATGAAGAAGATGCTGGCCCTTTGCTTTGCTCTTGTCAGTTTGCAGTCACTGGCAATCGCCCAAAGCAGTTGGAATATGTCGCAATTGTGGTCCATGGGGCCGTGGTGGGACCGCTCATTTGACGTTGAAGTTGAAGGCAACTTCGCCTACGTTGCCGATCACTCAGCTGGCCTTTGGATAGTCAACGTGGCCACGCCATCCTCTCCGGTCGCCGTCGGGCACTTAGACACCAAAGAAACATCATGGGGTCTTGCAGTGCGCGGCAATTACGTCTATCTTGCGGATGGCTTCGCAGGCATGCGCATCATTGACGTCTCAAACCCATCCTCTCCATTCGAGTTGAGCACTGTCCCGATCTCTAGTCAGACATATGACGTAACTCTCGATCCCGTTCAGGACATCGCGTATGTCGCCGGATGGGGTTCGGGTGTTCGCATCATCAATGTTGCCAATCCGAATGTTCCAGTACAACTGGGGTTCTTTGACACGCCGAACGAATGCAATGATATCGAGCTGTCGGGCAATATCGCCTATGTCGCAGACAGTTGGGATGGGCTGCTCATCCTGCATTTCGCCAATCCTGCTGCCCCCACAGCGATCACTACTTTTGCATTTCCTGGAACCCGGACCGTGGATGTCGAATTGAATGGCTCTTTGGCCTATGTGCTCGCAGGCGGAACTGTTTACGTGTTGAACATTGCCAACCCTGCTGCGCCCGCACTGATAGACTCATGCGTAGAACCAACGGATCCGTCAGAAATTACCCTGAGAGGATCTTACGCATTCGTCTCAGACAACTGGGGTGTCATGCACGTTCTTGACATATCTGACCCCCAGCATCCGCAACACGATTTATACATTGGAACGAATGGAAGCGCGCCGGCCATAGCCGTCAACGGCGACTATGCCTATGTCGCAGCAACTGACGGTGGTCTGTGCATCGCGGACATCTCAAATCCCGTCGCGCCGTTCACGACGGCTTTTCCTGCAACGCACGTCAATGGTCAAGACGTCGCAAAGCAAGGGAATGTTGTTATTGTTGCGAATCGCCAGCTAGGCTGGCGTGTGCTCAACGTCTCAAACCCAGCAAGTCCGGTCGAGCTGGCGAATGTACCGGCAATTGAAGCAACAAACGGCTGCGATTTCGTAGGTCAAACGGCCTTCATTGCATCTGAAGGTGCGGGATTGCTTATTTATGACATGAACAATCCTGCAGCTCCGTCCTTAGTAGGCCAGTACGATTCACCAGGCATCGCACTTGACGTGACAGTAGTCGGAAGCACAGCTTATCTGTGCGACGCCTTCGCAGGTTTACAAATCCTTGATATTTCCAATTTGTCGTCGCCTATTCTGCTGGGGAGCTATGACACGCCGGATTGGGCGCAGGATGTGGAAATCCGTGGAAGCTTCGCCTATGTGTGTGACGGATATGCGGATCTTCGCATACTCGACATCACAACGCCGACTGCACCGTATGAGGTGAGTTTCGTCGATGGTGACAATGCTCAGGCGATCGCGTTCAAAGACAACTATGCTTTCGTAGCAACCGGGCACGTTGTGCAAGTTATCGACATTTCGAACCCGCTGGCACCATTTCAGGCGACAACCTTTCCAATCTCCTGGACGCGTGACCTGACGCTGGTCGGCAACTTACTATTCGTCGCGGCCTCGGAACATGTGCTACATGCTTACGACATAAGCAACCCGCTCGCGGCCACGGAAGTCGGCTATTTCAGCGGCAACGGTGTTGCACTGGCAGTGCTCGTCTCGGACAGCATAGCGTATGTTTCCGACCGGGTCTATTTACGCAATATTGACGTTAGCGATGTCCTGGCCTATACAGGGCCTCGACCATGCCTTTCGTGCACGCCTGTAGATGAGAATCTGGGCACAATACCTGAAGCAGAATGCGGTGCCTCGATCTCAGGCAACCTTCTTGACGGTGGTAAGTGGACCGCCTCGTTTACGGGATCCATGGGCGAAGTATTTCATTGGGACCTATGCTCGCAGGCTCCTTGCGGAGGGCAATCAAGCTTCCACACGGGCGACCCCGATCTATTGATTCTGGATTCAGATTGCAACATCCTCGTCTGGGAAGACGGCCCTGGCGGTTGTGGCTATGCACCAAACGACTTCCAATGGACGTGCCCCGCGACCGGGACCTATTATGTGGTTATAGAACCGTACAATGGCGTCGCAGACCTACATTGCGGTGGGGACGAAAATGATAGGTTCACAATGAACTACTACCGTGAGCCAGTATCACTTACGACGGGACAGTGCTGCTACAATTCGGGAAATTCATGCGCCAACATAACCGAGTCTGATTGCGCCAGTTTCGGGGGGATATGGGACTCTACTCAAGTATGCCTCGGTTGCGGATGCAACTCGTCGACACAGGAGTGGGCAGTAGACGAAAACACTACATTGCTTTTGCATTTCAACGGCACGCCCAACGGCGCCGCCGGTGAAGTACCTACTCAAGCGACTGGAATCACATACTCGCCTGCTCGTTTTTATGACGGTGCCTTACTAAGCACCGGCGATCAACTCCGATTCAACGCGACGGGCAATATCACGGCGACTCAGGGGACGCTTGAATGCTGGTTGAAACCTGAATGGAACGGCAATGATAACACAACACATATGATCTTGGCGTGGGGTAGCGGAGGCGGATTACTCATGTCAAAAGACGGTGCAAACAACCTCCGGATCATACTGAATCGCTTTTCAGCAGGCGGGCAGCCCGAGCAGGGTGTAAGCATAAATATTGGGTCCTGGATAGCCAATCAGTGGCATCACGTTGCATTTTCATGGAATGCATCCGCAATTAGGGTGTATGTCGACGGATCGCTCATGAGCCAAAATCCAGTCACAATTCCCTTGCCCAACATTGCGTCTTCAACTTTTCAGATCGGCGGAGAAGGCGCTGGGAGCTATCTACGAGCACAAGTGGACGAGTTTAGATTCAGCAGCTCTGTCCGCACCGAACAAGAGGTGGCTCAGTCCTATATCAACGGGCTCGCCATCCTGTCGCTGGCGGCCGACCCCACCACGATGCAATTGTACCCAACCTGGAGTGTTACGCCAACCCTTACAGCTCTGACTGACGTGGGTACACGGACACTGCCGGCGACGCTGGCTACCTGGTCGAGTTCAAATCCCTCAGTTGCAACCGTAACGGCTGCTGGTCTTGTTGGAAGCCCTAGCCGCCGGCATCTATTGTTACTGCGACCTATCAATGCCACGATGCGGACGTTACGGTGCATGTCACCGCACCGCCTCTTGCGCCTGTTTGGGAAGAACTGGATCCATTTCTGACGAATCCTGCCGCAAATGCTGAGTATGACATGCCGGTTCTCATCATTTCGTACCTGCCAACAAACGATGGATTGCTTCTTGACCCTGACATCGCCGGAACAAACAGCCCGGTCGCGACGATGCGCGAGAACATTGAGACCCTAAGCATTCGTTCGAAATTCATGCTGGAGGAGGGCTCAAAGTTTCGCGGATACGATAATCCCAATGCAAGACCGTCGCTCGGCTACCGGGTGCTTGGCCACGTCACGGTCTTCGAGCCGCTTCCCCCCGGACCAGGCATGCCTGAGAGTCACCAGCCGGACTATCGCCAAATTCTTGATCGGTTTGACGCCGGTCATTGGGTCAACGACCTCGGTGTGAAAGAATTCTGGCTCTGGGGCTATCATTACGGTAGTCTCTATCCTGTAGAATCGAACATGTCCAGCCCGACGACTGGTGACATCTCAAATAGCTATCGCATTGACGATCTTCCGATCTATGACCACACGTATGTGCTGTACAATTACAACTTCACGCGTTCACAGGCCGAAGCAGTCCACAATCACGGTCATCAGCTTGAGGCAATTCTCGGATATGTCAATTGGCGGCAGGACGGCAACGACAACCTGTTTTGGCGGCAATTCTCAGGCCGTAATGCCTCAAATCAGACGATTTTGGGCCGATGTGGCAACACGCACATACCGCCCAACACGCTGAACCACTATGACTACCTTAACCCAGCCACGGTTCAGAGCGACATTCGTGGATGGATTCCCGCCGGCGGTCCGACCACGGCTATCAACTATCACACGTGGGGCGATCATCCTTACCAGTGGCCATATGGGGAATGGAATTTCGGGCAGCGCGAAGAATCCCAATGGTATATTTTCTGGATGCAGAGTATGCCTGGGTTCGCGAACACAATTCCCTACAACACGACAACGATGACCAACTGGTGGACATTTACTGCACGGTGGGATGAAGCGATAACTGCCGGCATGGGACTTTACGGAGATCGCCTGCCGATCACACCTGATTTGGTCATTTCTTCTTCAGGAAATGATGTGCAACTTCGCTGGGTTTCGAATGGAAACCTTTCAGGCGCAACGTTGTATGAGGTGTCTCGATCTGCTTCTGTGACGGGGCCATACACCCTTGTCTCCACGACGCCTGATACTTTCTACGTGCACACCAACGGCGTGTTAAATGGTGATGTGGGATACTATCAAGTAATCGCAACGACGCCATAGAGAGTTTCAATTAGAACGCACTTCTAGCCGAAGGTCGATGAAGATGTCGGAGAGGTGCTTAGCATGCGGAAAAACGGAATAAGCTTTGGATGTCGGGTCAGTAGCAAAGGTTAACAACTCCGTCCGACTGAACTCAGCCCTTAGCTACACCTTCTCTCCATGCTCGAACTACAATTCAAACAAACCAAAGCTGCTGACTCAACTAACTAGATATTGACAAAAGCAACTCGAGTTGCGGTCTATGTTTGCCAACAGCATTTCAGACATGTCGTACCTGACATTTGATCGAAAAGGATTCCCCATGAGCTTGCAGATGAGACTTACTATATTGGCCATTACCCTTGTGGCATCGACTTCGGCGTATGGCAGCACGGGCGGGCCAGACGCATTTGGATATAGGTGGATTGACAACCAAGGCGGTGACACGGCGGTGTACGCTTGGGAAGAAATTGGAGGCGTTCCTGGTGCAGTGAATCTAACCTCGATAGGCCAAACTGACCTAGGCGGCGCGACGGTTAATTTGAGTTCCATTTCCTTTCCGTTCTACGGCACCGTGCGCTCAAGTTTCTTGGTAAGCCCCGATGGGTGGATCGCATTTAATTCCACGACAGCAACCTGTAATCCGTCAGCACATTTGGGACAGTTGGTCCAGTAGTATTAGTGGATGGTTTGTGATGTAAGTACAGTCGCGCGGCGCGACTGTACTTAACGCAAGTGACCAGGTTTGGGTTGCGTTCCCTTCGATGAGGATATCATCATGTATCATCGAAGAAGGAGGGCTGACCATGCCCAGGCGGAAGAAGCAGGCTGCGGCGGCAGCGCCGAAAGCGCAGCGCAGTTGATCAAGACGGTGCGGCGGCAGACGCGCACGAAGTACAGCGCGGAGGACAAGATCCGCATCGTGCTGGAAGGACTGCGGGGCGATCATCCGGTGGCGGCGTTATGCCGCCGGGAAGGCGTGAGCGCCAACGTGTACTACAACTGGCTGAAGGAGTTCATGGAAGCGGGCAAGGCGCGCTTGAAAGGCGAAGCGGTGCGCGGCGCGACCAAAGGGGAAGTGGAGTCCTATCGTCGTCAGAACGAAAGCTGCGTCAGACGGTGGCCGATCTGATGCTGGAGGTGCGCACGCTCAAAAAAAGTCTCTTCTAAAGCGCAAGGCAAAGCGCTATGCCCGGCACGTCTGAACAGAAGCAGGATCTTCTGCGGCTGGTAGATACCGCGGCGCTGTCGATCCGCCGCTGTTTGAAGCAATTGAAGCTTCCCAAGAGCACGTATTACCGCTGGCAAAGCCAGGGCACACTGGCGGACCGCTCTTCGGCGCCGCGGCGGGTCTGGAACCGGCTCTTGGAAGAAGAAGAGAGCACGATCATCGCCAACGCATTGCTCGATGCTGATCTGTCGCCGCGCCAACTGGCGTTCAGGATTACCGATGACGGCGGGTTCAGTGTCAGCGAGAGCACGGTCTACCGCATTCTAAGCGCAACGGGTTAGCGCGCGAGTTGCCGCAGATCATCCCGGCGGCCAAAGAGTATCACCGCAAGACGACGCGCGTGAACGAACTGTGGCAGACCGATCTGACGGAGCTGATGTTGCCCGACTGGGGCACGCATCCGTTGGGCAGTGTGGTGGATGACTTCAGCCGGTTCTCGATCGTGTTCCGCCGCTTGCGCAACTCGAAAGGCGACACGGTGCAGGAGCTGATCGCGCAGGCGATTGCCGAGACCGGCATGGAAGAAGTCCCGCGTCATGAGCGGGTGCAGCTCTCAGCGACAACGGCGCCTGCTACAAGTGGGGCGCGTTCAACAGCTACTTGAAGAGTCTGGGGATCCGGCACATCTTCTCGATGCGCAATCACCCTCAAACGAACGGCAAGGTCGAGCGTCTGAACCGCACGGCCAGGAAAACTGCAGCTGATCGTGCATGCCTCACCGGAGGCGTTCGATCGCGCGCTGGAGGCGTTCCGGCACTGGTACAACTACGAACACTACCACAAAGGCATCGGCAATCTGCACCCCGCCGACGTCTACTTCGGCCGCGCCGAAGCCATCCAGAAACAGCGGCAACTGCTCAAAGAACAAACCAAAAAGGCCCGTAAACAGGCCAATCTAAATCCTAACCAAAAACCACGAAGGAAACGTAACTTACGAACCAAATCCCTCCACTAACTTAACTGAAAAAGTGTCCCATTTCTTCTGACGACCAACATCTTTGACAGTCTGCATGCCAACCGAAAAGAACTGCTCTTCAGCTTGAGGACAATGCTGCCGCCCCCTTCTGTTGATGTCTTGTCTCTTGCCCTGGATCTCGAACCTGTGATTTCGCAACGAAGCGATTTTGATCTTTACACACGCACCGTGCAGGAGTATCGTGTGCTAGGGCTTTCTCCATCACGGCATATTTTGACCTTCTGGCGCGAGAAGCTCACAAGCAAAGGGATCCAAACGTGCCGTGAAGTCAAAATGAATCCCGACACCAAGCCCCAGTTGTCCGCTGCCGGAGTCGTCATCAGACCACACACACCACCCACGAAATCCGGCAAACGGGTGATCTTCTTCACCCTGGAAGATGAGACGGGGCTTCTGAATGTCACCGTCTTTCCGGATATCCAGGAGAAGTTTGGTCACCTTGTCCTTGGTCAATCCATGTTGGTTGTCACAGGGCATAAAGACAAGCGAGGGAGTAATAGGCTGACTGCAGTTCATCTTGGCCCTTTACAAGCTTGGAACAGCAAACACGAGATGTAATAAATATCTCAAAACTGTCACTGCTGGATCTATTACTTCTTGAAATACATGTCCCGTGCACTGATCCCCAATCTATTGACTTGCGTTTCGAGCCAAGAAGAACTCATTGCGCTAACCTGGCCAGCGCCTGTGGCGTCGTGCCTTCCCCACAGTACTGCTATCGCGTGCCTTGCTTCACCATCTTGCAGTTGCACTTCGCTCGTACTCGTTTGCCATCTCAACATAGCTGATCCTGTCTCGCCGACGAAGGGAATGGTTCCATCCAAGAAGCTTAAACCCTAATCGGGTAGCACACGCTGAATTCTGTCGGGCACCCGACAGAACGTAAATGCCACCATCGCACATTAATAATGCTGAGAGGTGAGTGCCAAACGCGCTAATTTAAAACACGGTGAGGTGGGCCTCTTCAGCTGCACGGGGAGGTACACGTCGGCAATCATTCGCATTGTCAGACAGAGCAAGAGCGTAAGCAAATTTAATACAGTTAACCGGACGGTTTAAGTCATATTATTTTAGTGCGATCTCAATCGTTGACTGTTGGTGAAAACCGAAGTAAATTGCAGAGATATGGGGTATCATGCTTCATGAGTGTTGTGAAGCACGGTGCAATCAATTGGATACTCCTCGCTGGGATAGGGTGAAAAGCACAAAAAGTCCGGAATGGCGCGTCATACTACACACACGTTGGACCGTAGATAAATATTGTTCACTGAGGGTATCCATGAAATTCGTATTTGCTTGTCTTCTCTTGTTTGCTGCATTGGGATCTGCGGAAGTACTGTATGACAACCAGACTCAACGGCCGTACTTTGTGGTCATCAAAGATGTTGAGCGCGAGCACGGATCTCCTGCGGTCTCGTCGGAGCGAGCGGTGACTGTTGCAAAGAGCTTTCTTGCTACGGGTGGCAGCGTTTGGGGATTAAAGGACGTGGAAAACGAGCTTGGAAATCCCACTGTTGAGACAGATGAACTTGGCTTCATGCATGTCACGTTTGAGCAGATGTATCAAGGGCTAGAGGTCATAACTGGAGTGTTGAAAGTACATCTGAATTCGCATGGTGAAGTCTATGCAGTGAACGGCGGATTTGTGCCGGATATTGCCGTCCCGACAACCGCTTCATTCGACGCAAAGAACGCAGAGCGAATTGCAGTGGCGGAAACGCAAGCAATCATCCAAACCATCAACTCGCCTCTTGTCGCGGAGACCAAGCTGGTTGTCTTGCCGATCGGAGTCCTTGAGAACAAGGTGGAAGACGATGTTCACCTTGCATGGCAAATTCAAATGTACGAGGACGTGGAACACAAGAGCTATGCAATCTACGTTGACGCTCAAACAGGAAGCGTGTTGAAAGCTCTGGATGGAGCGCGGCAATGCGATGATCCTCGACCGTTCGTGTATGATTGCAGTCGCGCGACAAATCCAAATAATCTGTCGAGTTGCTCGGCTTGTGGTTCTTTGGGCTACGATTCATACCTATACCCGTGTCGTCCTGACACACTTTATCCTGGCTATTACTTCGGCAGACGTTGTACACCCACTGATTCACTGGGGTGACACCTCCATGGGGCCCGTGTCCTGTGCCAGGACCGTTCTTTGGCAGGACAGATGTCGACAGTGCATTTAGTATGGTCTTCGTAATTCACAATTATTATCTCAACACATTTGATCGTCACGGCGCGAACAGAATGGGTGGATTAGGTTATTGGGGCGGTGGTGCGCAGAGTACTCGGACTAGAACCTCTATATATACTTTTGTCGACTACGTGTCGAGCATGTGCCCACAAAACGCGCAGTATTCAGATTATTATGGCGATATTTGGCTCTGTGCCACGATGGTCCAAATTGAAATAGTAGCACATGAATACGCGCACGCCGTGGCTGCTCGCGATTATCATGGGTCAGTCTACAGTGGTGAATCCGGTGCGACAGAGGAAGGATTCTGCGATGTGATGGGAACTGCGGTAGAGAAGTACGAATACGGCGTGAATGATTGGATATTTGCGACCGACACATGGTTTCCCCGCAGTATGGCCGACCCGCCGAGTATCCCACATGTAACTCGTGGGCCCTTTCCAGATCGGAAGTGCTCGCCATATTACTGGTGCGCGAGCGGGGATAACTATGGTGTGCACCATAATGCAACGCTAGTCGGCAAAGCCTCCTACTTGATGAGTGAGGGTACCGAATTCAACGGATGCTATTTTGAATCATTCGGTTTTGATACGACGCAGCAGATCTTCTACCGCGCGTATTCAACCTACATGGTCTCTACCTCGGGGTTTCAACAGCTCATGACGGCATTGCAGCAAGCCTGTACAGACCGATACGGTGTGAGCCATCCGGAATATCTGAATACAGTTACAAAGGTACTTCAAGCAGTCGAGATGGATCAACCCGGGCGATGCAGCGGGACTCCCGAAGTTGCGCCGGCGAGTGCGATTCATGCGGCGGGAGTTGTGACGTGCAATCCCGTTTGGAGCGCGGGGACAATGATCACCGTAACAGGTACTGGCGGTATGCCGGGAAGAACAGTTACCGCGAGGCTCGTTTCTCAGCCTGCGGTGGATACTCTTTGGGCGCCGATCACGACACTTCGATCAGAGACGGGCCAGATTCAAGGCGATGGAACTTTACTGATAATTTGGCTTGCCGATACGATTGGCACATTTGACGTGATTGTGGATGAGAACTCGGACGAATTCTATCAGCCGTGGGCGGATACGATTCTCTCAATCACAATCAACGGATCCGGTGTTACAGGGCGCTGCTGCTATCAGTATGGGCTGGCGTGCCTTGACAATGCTACGCTGGAACAGTGTATGAGTTTGTCTGGAGACTGGGATCCGGTATCCAACTGTGTTTCAAATCCCTGCCTGCCGTTCTGCTGGAGTCAGACTTACGGGGGTCTGGGGCACGATGTTGGGAACGCGATTGTGCAAACCGAGGACTGTGGATTCGTGATAGCTGGTTACACCGATACTCCATCGGACAGTTCAGACGGTTGGATCGTCCGCACAGATGTGACCGGGTCTGAACTGTGGAGCCGTACTATCGGAGGAATAGGGGCGGATGGATTCAACGACGTTGTTTTGATGCCGGGCGGAGACGTTGTCGCTTGTGGTTATAAACACAACCTCGGCGAAGGAGTCAAGACGGATGGGTTGTCAGATTATCGCCTAATGGCGACTCACTTTGGAGCCAGACTTTTGGAGGAGCGAGTTGGGATGAGTTCTATGATGTCGAGATGACAGCAGATTCGGGGTTCGTTTTGGCAGGGCAACGACTGAATTCTACGAAGGCCAATACCTTCATTTGGATGGACTGTTAGTAAAGCTTGATTCCGGCTTAAGCACGGTTTGGTCACGCGATTACGGGTCTCCCAGCAAGTCCGAGAGTTTTGCTAACGTTGATATCACGAGCGACGGTGGGATTGTTGCAGCAGGTTGGGAGCAGATCGCGCGATACGGCAGCGTGTATGCCTGGCTTGTACAGTTGGATGCCAACGGCGATACGCTTTGGACAAATTACTTTGGAAGTGGCCTGGGCGGCGATCAAGCCGAGTGCATTTTGCAGGCGGCTGACGGCGGTTTCTTCGTAACAGGATTCAGCCAATCGGAGTATGGCAATGTGAGCGATGGGTGGCTGTGGCGGACTGATGCATCCGGGACAACGCTTTTCACGGAAAACTACGGCGGGTCCGCGCCGGACTACCTCTATGATGCAATGCTCGATAGCGAAGGATTGACGCTCTTCGGTGGTTCCGATGGCGACTACTTTGTGGTACGCACCGATCTGGACGGCGATCTCCAATGGCAGCAATCTTTTGGAGGGAGTGGGGACGATGCACTTCGTGCAGGAACTCCGACATCGGACGGAGGTTACGCACTTGCCGGTGGAACATCTTCATATGGTGCCGGCGGATATGATATGTTGATGTTGAAATTCGGAGGGTGCCTTGACGAGACCGCTCCTCCGCTATCACCGGAAATCGTGATTTCACTGCTGGAAGATGAGATTCAACTGAGTTGGCCTGCGGTAACTCACAATGTTGATAGTTGCCGGTCGCTCGCGGACACGTATGAAATCTATGCGGTTAGTTCTCTTGATTCGAATTTCCATTATCTCGCAACGGTAACAGATACCTCTTTTGTGCACAGTGGAGTTCTTGGCACTGCGCAGATGTTCTACTATGTTGTTGCCGTTGATATTCCTCCCGCAAGGAGCATGCCCGTTGAACGACCACAGACCGAAGATGACATGCGTGAACTGCTTGACTTGCGCAGGCATCCAAGCCGAAGTGGTTCAGCGTGCGGGCAATGCAAGCAACTGATGCATGCGAGCAAACTGACTGGTCTGCCCCTGTAATCCGTCAGCACATTTGGGACAGTTGGTCCAGTAGTATTAGTGGATGGTTTGTGATGTAAGTACAGTCGCGCGGCGCGACTGTACTTAACGCAAGTGACCAGGTTTGGGGTTGCGTTCCCTTCGATGAGATATCATCATGTATCATCGAAGAAGGAGGGCTGACCATGCCCAGGCGGAAGAAGCAGGCTGCGGCGGCAGCGCCGAAAGAAAGCGCAGCGCAGTTGATCAAGACGGTGCGGCGGCAGACGCGCACGAAGTACAGCGCGGAGGACAAGATCCGCATCGTGCTGGAAGGACTGCGGGGCGATCATCCGGTGGCGGCGTTGTGCCGTCGGGAAGGCGTGAGCGCCAACGTGTACTACAATTGGCTGAAGGAGTTCATGGAAGCGGGCAAGGCGCGCTTGAAGGGCGGCGGTGAAAAAAAGTCTCTTCTGAAGCGTAAGGCCAAGCGTTATGCCCGGCACACGTCCGAGCAGAAGCAGGATCTGTTGCGGCTGGTGGATAGCACACCGCTGTCGATCCGCCGTTGCTTGAAGCGTTTGAAGCTTCCCAAGAGCACGTACTACCGCTGGCAGAACCAGGGAACGCTCGCGGACCGGTCTTCGGCGCCGCGGCGGGTCTGGAACCGGCTCTTGGAAGAAGAAGAGAGCACGATCATCGCCAACGCATTGCCCGATGCTGATCTGTCGCCGCGCCAACTGGCGTTCAGGATTACCGATGACGGCGGGTTCAGTGTCAGCGAGAGCACGGTCTACCGCATTCTGAAGCGCAACGGGTTAGCGCGCGAGTTGCCGCAGATCATCCCGGCGGCCAAAGAGTATCACCGCAAGACGACGCGCGTGAACGAACGGTGGCAGACCGATCTGACGGAGCTGATGTTGCCCGACTGGGGGCACGCATCCGTTGGGCAGTGTGGTGGATGACTTCAGCCGGTTCTCGATCGTGTTCCGCCGCTTGCGCAACTCGAAAGGCGACACGGTGCAGGAGCTGATCGCGCAGGCGATTGCCGAGACCGGCATGGAAGAAGTGCCGCGTCACGAGCGGGTGCAGCTCCTCAGCGACAACGGCGCCTGCTACAAGTGGGGCGCGTTCAACAGCTACTTGAAGAGTCTGGGGATCCGGCACATCTTCTCGATGCGCAATCATCCCCAGACCAACGGCAAGGTCGAGCGTCTGAACCGCACGGCCAAGGATAAGCTGCAGCTGATCGTGCATGCCTCACCCGAGGCGTTCGACCGCGCGCTGGAGGCGTTCCGGCACTGGTACAACTACGAACACTACCACAAAGGCATCGGCAATCTGCACCCTGCCGACGTCTACTTCGGCCGCGCCGAAGCCATCCTCAAACAGCGGCAACTGCTCAAAGAACAAACCAAAAAGGCCCGTAAACAGGCCAATCTAAATCCTAACCAAAAACCACGAAGGAAACGTAACTTACGAACCAAATCCCTCCACTAACTTAACTGAAAATGTGTCCCATTTCTTCTGACGACCAACATGCCCCTGAACAGAAACAGCTCTTCCACCTGCGCCAGCACATCATCCGCTGTGATCCGTAGTGCGACGAACAGCGCCAGACACTCCCGCATGAACTCGTCCAGCACAGACAAGACCATCAACGGTCGTCCATTCGCTGTCTGCCACGTCACGAAGTCGTAGCTCCACACGTGGTTCGGATACGCCGGACGCAGACGGATGCACGATCCGTCATTCAACCATAACCGTTTGCGCTTCGGCTGCTTGCGCGGCAGCTTCAGTCCCGCCTGACGCCAGATGCGTTCAACCGTTTGTGATTGACGCGCCAACCCGTCAAGCGGATCAACCCTGTGATGATGCGATAGCCGTACGTGCCGTACTGACACGCTAACGCAATCACCAGCGAGGTCAGTTCGTTCTCGTCGGAACGACGCGCTGGAACATAGCGCTGACTGCTCCTGCACTGATCCAACACCTGACACACCCGCCGCTCTGATACTTTGTCTTCGCCCAGCGAACGGCGAACCGCCAGAACCGTTCTGCGGCGATCCGCTGGGCTTAAGATTTTCCCCGCACCGCCTCACTCAATATCTGCTTGTCCAAGGTCAAGTCCGCGAGCACCCGCTTCAACCGGCTGTTCAACTTCTAACTCCTTCAGCCGCTTGGCCTGATCCATTTTCAACCCCCCGTACTCCCGACGCCAGTGATAGTACGTGTTCTCCTGAACCCCCAACTTCCGGAACACTTCACGCACCGTCATCCCCTTCCCAATCTCAACTTCCGCCTCCCGAAGCATCGGGATGATCTGCTCCGGACGATACTTAGCTCTAGCCATCCCAGCCTCCTTCTTCCTAATATACCACTATACTCTAACTTTCAAAGTGGTACAGTTTTCGGGGGCTAGATCAGCACGGCAGTTTTCTCAATGCCAGAGCAGCTGTTCGGTGGCCGGAAAGTCTTTTGTCACGTCGCCACCCGTGACCGAATCATTTCATAAACCTGCGGTGACAGGTGGGCAGCGACGATCTTGTTGAACTCCGGGTCGTTTAGGAATCTCGCTACAATGTCCTCGTTTTGGGACATTCGGTCTATGACCAGACCTTCAAGCGTCTTGCGGAACACGTAGTCGAAGTTCTCTTGTGTATTCGCTGCTGCAACCTGCTGGAGTTCACTGTTGGCCACGGCATCCTCTGTTACTGAATCAAAGAACAACTGATCTCCTGGTTTGAAGTCAGTTCCAAACTTCTGATTTAGGACATCAATCAACTCTGACAATCTGGCTTTTGCATCCCTGACAACTCCCGTTCCGACTTCCGTCGGTCCTGACACAGGCGCAATCTTCCCCGGCTCAAGTGTGACGCTTCCGTCGCTGATTTTCTGCAAGCGGTAATACTTGAGCGTAATTTCGTCATCCAACTCCAAGATTCCACCATCCTGTTTGCGCGGCAGTTTGCGGAGCAGGAAGCGAATGTAAGTGTAGAGCAACTCCAAATCTGAATCTTGAAACGGAATCACCTGTGACAAGAATGAATACAAGTTTCGATACCCAATCAGCGTCTTGCGAAAAACTTCCTTGTCATCCTCGTCAAGCGCGATGAAGCGCCCCACCGCCGGATCGAGACAAGCATTCATCCGCTGATGGTCCGATGGTGATTGCTGGTCTTGCGGCTTATAGAAGACTTTGGCGAACTCTGTGACCTCTTGCCAGAAATAGACCTGCTGGCCGTCGAGTTTTGCCTTCAGTTCATAGAGCTGTCCGACTTCGGCGCGTTCACCAACAATGGTCTCCTCATAGAATGGCTGAAACGCTTCCTTGATTTCATCAGCCTCATTCACGAAATCCAAGACAAACGTATCTTCCTTACCGGCTGCCGTGCGATTCAGGCGCGAAAGCGTCTGCACCGCTTGAATACCTGACAATTTCTTATCCACGTACATCGTGTGCAGAAGAGGCTGGTCAAATCCCGTTTGGTACTTTTCCGCCACCAGCAGGACTTGATATTCATCCGACGCGAACTTCTCCGGAAGTTCCTTTTCGTGCAACCCCTTGTTCATTCCGACCTCAGTATATTCCTTGTTCGGAACATCTGGATCGGAAACTGTGCCCGAAAAAGCAACAAGCGCCTTGATGGGGTAGTGGTGCTCGTTGATGTACTTGTCAAACGCTTCCTTGTAGCGAACCGCGTGCAAGCGTGAGCCTGTTACTACCATCGCTTTGGCTTTACCACCTATCCTGTGTCTGACATGCGTGCGGAAGTGTTCAATCATCACTTCCGTCTTTTGCGCGATGTTATGCGGGTGAAAACTCATGAAGCGCGCCAAGGCCCGTGCCGCCTTCCGCTTATCGAGTTCAGGATCGTCTTCGATAGACTTGATGAGTCGATAATAGGTCTTGTAGGTGGTGACGACTTGAGCACGCAAGAATGAACCCTCGTCAATCGCCTGCCGCATACTGTACAAATGGAACGGCATCGGCTTGCCATCAGGTCCCGGTACGCCAAACACTTCAAGCGTCTTGTATTTCGGCGTAGCCGTGAACGCAAAGTAACTGATGTTGGGCTGTTTGCCCCGCGCCAGCATCGTCTTCAAAACTTCTTCCTGATAGTCAAGAAGCCCTTCCTCTTCGGCTCTCTGTCGTGCTTGCTCTGCAACGGCGGGACCTGCCAGCACATTTCGTACTTCCATTGCGGACTCACCACCCTGCGAGCTGTGCGCCTCATCTACGATAACCGCATACTTCTTCGCGTCCAGTTTTCCGACCTTGTCCGTCACAAAGGGAAACTTCTGAAGCGTCGTGATGATTATGGGGACTCCCGCTCCCAGTGCCGTCGCAAGTTGCGTTGAGTCCAAATCAATCTTCTGCACAACTCCTGACCGATGCTCGAACTGGTAGATAGTGTTCTGGAGCTGCTGGTCGAGCACAATGCGATCCGTGATAACAATCACCGAATCGAAGACTTTTTCATCCTGCGCATTGTGCAAACTTGCCAAACGGTGCGCCAGCCATGCAATCGTATTACTCTTACCGCTGCCTGCCGAGTGCTCTACCAAGTAGTTCGTCCCCACGCCATGCTTCCGCGCGTGCGCTTCCATCTTGCGCACTGCATCCCACTGATGGTAGCGCGGGAAGATCATGGTCTCCTTCTTCACCTTCTTGCCGTCGAACTTCTTCTCTTCGCTCTGCAAGTGAACGAACCGCGCCAGCAAGTCAAGTAGATTGTCGCGCTGCCAGACCTGCTCCTACAAATACGCCGTCTTGTGTCCATTAGGATTATCAGGATTGCCCGCTCCGCGATGATTCCCCTTGTTGAACGGCAGAAAGTACGTGGCGGTACCCGCGAGCTTGGTGGTCATGTAGGCTTCGTCCGGGTCCACAGCAAAATGCACGAGCGCGCGTTTCTTGAATCTAAAGATTGGTTCGTGAGCTTCGCGGTCATGCTTGTACTGGTGCACCGCATGTCGCCAGTTCTGGCCGCTCATCTGATTCTTGAGTTCAGCAGTCAGCACCGGGATTCCGTTCAGGCTGAGGCACAAGTCAAGCGAGTTCTCATTCTTTGTGCTGTAATGCAGCTGCCGCGTCACAGTAAGCCGATTAGCCCGATACTTCGCCTGCGTGTCGGGGTTCATCCCGCTGGCCGGAGCGAAGTACGCCACACGAAACGTCTTCCCGAAACACTTAAACCCATGCCTGAGCACCATCAGACAGCCCTCTTGCTCGCTGTCCAGTGCGGCACAGGTCATTCAACAACGTTTCTCCGGCCTTCCTTTTGCAGGTTAACCAGATACTCCCACTCCTTGGGTTGAGTCGCCTGGACGAATGCCAGAACCTCTTCCGGGAAGATGGCGCGCGCGCGGTCAAACGTGTCGGGATTGCCTTGTGTGTAGCCGTTGCCGAGCAGGTGCTCTTCAATCACGGCTTCAAAGGAGATTTCGCGAGTGGTGGGAGGCATAAAGAGTTAGGTTATTGTTCCAATGCGGTTGCTTAGGGGTTAGAAGTGCGGGACGTCGCGTTTGGCCAAATGCCCATGCGCTTTATAATCTCTGATTTTCACCAATTAGAATAACGGCATCATTTCCAATGCTGACAGGCCGGTCTTCCCAGGTCACGCGCTCTTTTTGGAAGTCCGAATACCGTCCTAAGGTTTCGAATGCACTACTTGGATCTTCAACTATGTCAATAGGCAGTCCGATTTCAAATGCTATGTCTGCGGACTTCATTTGCGTTACAAGATATCGCCTGCGCAAAAGCTCAATGATACGACTGTTGGACGACTTCAGGATTTCTGTCCACGGCCTGTAATACTCTTTCACCATCGCCTCGCGACGGATATCCATTGCAATCGGAGTTTTGTCCTTTCTGGGCTTGGGGTCGTCAAGCAAAACCAAGATCGGTTTCTCGAAACGTATGTCATGCATCCCGAATTTGTCAACGGCGCAACTCCATTTATTGTCACTACCGCAGCAGCTTGGGCTTTGGCGTGCGTCATTTCGGAGGGAGATCTATTACCTGATCTCCCTTTGGCCTCTACGACATGCCAATTACCTGACCTGTCGGTCCCTGCAAAGTCAGGGGAAAGATTGGAATCTGGATCCATGGTCAGAATCCCCTGCCGTTTCAACCGAGATACGTACACGAGCCACGGAATATTTAATACTCGTTCCGTGACGAGCTTAGTCATTGCAATGGAAATCCAGTACGATGTCCCACCCTTATCCGTTACATCTGCATCGAGCCAGTCCTCTTGACCAGTGTCCAGGAACAGGTCACCATCAGCCTCTTGATGCGCAAAGCTTGCGTCCAAAGCCTTGCCGATACGTCTTGCATTCAAACGCCAGCCATAACTAAACATGTCACCATATCCGAGGGCCCCAGTTGTCCAGACTGCTCTGAAAATATCCCACCGTGTTATCTGGTGGTCAACAGTTCCCTGAAGATGGGAGTAACTCCCTGTGAAGTTGTGGAGACTCAACCTTACTCTCCCCATCTCTACACCTCCCCCCTCACATCAATCTTCCCCGTCACCGCCGCCGAAATCAACGCTGTCCGGTACTCGCGCAGCGTCCCGATGGAAGAGCGGATCTTCCCGGCAAATTTGTCAAAATATTCTGCCTGTTGAAACAAGAACTGTGCGATCGCTCTCTGCTCATTGATAGGAGGTACGGGTAGCATGTAGTTGGCAATAAATTCTTGCTCAAGACTTTGGACTGTTGCACCGTGCTTTCGCCATTGAGTCAGGAGTTCATCTTGCTTACCTTCGACATACCAAACAAGAAAATCGGAATCAAATTGTGATTGTCGAGCCACCAATGCTTTCAAATCTTGATTGATAGCAACATCTCGTCCTGCAATTGCGATGGGAATAGTATGAGCAAGAATCCCTGAACGCACAACCATAAGCGCAGAACCTTTCGGCACCATCGTAGTTGCCGATTCACGGACAGCATCTGTCGTTATGTGGTCTTCCGCATCAACTACAACTCTAACCTTCATGTCTTTTGGAGAGACCCACGGAATGTCACCACCCCAATACCTGTCAGTGGTTGTGGATGGAGTTCCACCACTAACGAATCGTACGAGGTACTTCACCTTTTTCACCGCCCACCCCTCCGGCACCATCCCCAGCCATTCAATCCCTGAGTCTTTCAGCTTGGCTTTGGGATCGAGACCTTTGGTGACGGCGTGGCTGATCAGCGCCTGCCGCTTCTCCTGCAAGAGTTCAATCTGCCGCTCCTTCTTCCCAATCAACTCATCAATCCGCCCCGTCTCACGATCAAGAAAGGCGGCGATGGCGCGCTGCTCGGGAAGGGAGGGGAATTGAACGCGAATTGATGCCATAACATTGTTCATCAATTTCGGGTTAATATCGTGCCTAACATGCCATGAGGTAGCTCTGTCGATTGCATATTGGAAGAATGAAAGAGAAATCTCTCGTTTTGGTAACAATGTGCCGCATACGTTGGTACAACAAAACTTCCCAGAACGCTTAAACACCGTGCCCGCATTTGCTCCGTCTGTTGTCCAAGTAAGATAGTCACCCTCAAACTCATATGAGTCTATGTAGCCGAGGACGCCGTTATCTTCAGTTTGTGAGGAGTAAACAGGATATTCTCCCGGGTGCTCTCCAATCTCTTCGTTGCTTATTACACGTCCGCGTCCAATGGAAAAGAGAAGCCAGACAGCTATGGTCTCCCACCCCTCAGGCACGCTTCCAATCCATTCAATCCCCGAGTCTTTGTATTTGGGATAGGGATTGTATTTCATTCGCCTTTCCCCTTGCGCTTCGCGGCCTGCTTCGGCTTTGCTTCAGTATTGGCCTGCTTGCTTTTTTCTTCAATCACTTTCGCCGTCTGCTTCAAGTCCTCAATGTATCGCGCCTCGGCTGCCGCATCGGCTTCGTCGCGCCGACGCTGTTCAAACTGATCGTATTGGGTGCGTGACCAATCTTCCGCCGCGTCGTGGCTAACCGAGCCGGGCGAGTCGAGCACCGGAAGTTCGTTCTGCCGCAGAAAGTCCATCAAAGCCGGTTCCCAATCGGACATGCGAATACTCTGTCGCCGCTGTGCGCGAAACTCGGCTTGATCCAAGAACATTACGGTAATCCGATTGAGCGTATCAATCTCCCGTTCATCCAAGTAGTTCTTGGCAATCGTCACGTCCTGTTTACGCACCACCTTGCCCTTAAAGGTCATGACGCCCATGTTAGGCTTGTTCGCGTCTGCACGGGAGCGAATCAACTCCGGAGCGGTCTTGTGCGTAGCGGCATAGATAGTCCGGTTCTGCATGCGGGCAAAGAATGCCTGAGTTTCCGTTTCGCCTGCTTGGTAATCCGAAGCTAATTTGAAGATGTCTCGAATCTT
Source organism: bacterium (assembly GCA_016702305.1). Classification (NCBI taxonomy): domain Bacteria; species bacterium. The sequence goes on along the minus strand of JADJEH010000008.1, from coordinate 14,425 downwards.
CTGATAGACAAGAGCTTCGCTGGCGCGAATATCACGTATTCGCTCAAGCAGTTCATCGAAGTGGTCGGCGAAACCGCGCCCACCCTTGAGCCGCTCATCGTCCATCGTGAAGCCCTTGACGATGTACTCTTTCAGACGCTCGGAAGCCCACTTCCTGAAGAGAATTCCCCGCAGAGATCTGACGCGATATCCTACGGCAAGAATCATATCCAGATTGTAGTAGAAAATCGGGCGCTGGACCTGCCGATCTCCTTCGCTTCGAACTATTAGATAATTCCTAATAGTTGCCCCTTCGAGCAGTTCTCCATCTTCGTAAATGGCTTTAATATGTGAATTTACGGTAGGAACAGAGATTTGATAGAGATCCGCAATGTCGGCTTGTGACAGCCACACCGTTTCCCCCTTCTAACATCACCCGAACCGCTGTTTTTCCATCGTCAGTCTCATACAACAGGATATCAGACTTCGGCTCCGGACGGTTGTTTTGCTCGCTCATTCCGTCACCCGCTTCAGCATATTCGCAATCTCGTTCTCAATCGCCTCCAGCTCCGCGTCAATCACTTCCCACGGTCTCGGCGGGACATACTTATAGAAATAGCGGTTGAAGTTGGCTTCGTACCCGACCTTGGTCTTGCTGTGGTCAATCCACGCATCCGGCACATGCGGCAGCACCTCGCGCGCAAAGTAGGTCTTGATATCATCCTTGAGCGGCACGTTCTCATTGTCGCGCAAATCCGCGTCCGTCTCAATATTTCCCTTGCTGTCACGGCAAATCTCCGCCGTTTCGTCACGCTCGGAGAGTGACGACATAATGGCCTTCACAATCGGCGCGGGCAACGCGAGTTTGGCCTTCTTGAGAGCCGCCGACAGCAGTTCGCTGAATTGCTCTCGACTCTTGACAACGCCTTTGGATTCAAGCGTCTTGAGAGCTTTGAGAATCTCCTCCTGCTGTCGCTTGCCCTCGGTGATTTCCTGCTGTGCAGTCTTCGTATCCTTGCGCTTCTTGCTCTCAGCCAAATTCGCAAAAGCCGATGCTTCGCGCAGTTTGGCCAGCCGCTCCTCTGTCACCGCAAAACTCAACCGCAGGGGCCGCTCAACCGTGATCCGTGAATATCCAAAATCCTGATTGTCGAAAATCTTGACAAACTCGCCCTCTTTGAAAGCCCCATGCAGCTTGGTGATTTCGGCAATGTGGTTAGGTCCGATTTCATTGCGCTTGTTCCCAAGACTCTTGCGCATCTTCTGGAAAAACCCTGTCGCGTTGATTAACTGAATTTTCCCCTTGCGCGGTTTCGCCTTGCGGTTCGTCACGATCCACAAATAGGTCGAGATTCCCGTGTTGTAGAACAACTGGTCCGGCAGCGCGACGATGGCTTCGAGCCAATCGTTTTCGATGATCCATTTGCGAATCTCAGACTCTCCCGATCCTGCCGACCCAGTGAACAGGGGAGAGCCGTTAAATACAATGCTCAGCCGTGTTCCACCGTCCTTGATAGGCTTCATCTTGCTGATCATGTGCAAATGAACAACAACGCCCCGTCACTGATGCGGCAACCCCGCCCCAAACCTCCCTCCGAACCCCTGCTCCTCGTGCTCCCGCTCAATCGCCTTCTGCTGTGGCTTCCACTCAACGCCAAACGGCGGATTAGCCAAGAGGTAGTCAAACCGATGCGTCGGAAAGTGGTCAGCCGTAAAACTATCCCCGAACCGGATATTGTCCAGACTCTGCCCCTTAATCATCATATCCGAACCGCAAACCGCGTAGGATTGCTCATTGTAGTCTTGAGCAAACAACTCCAAGCGAGCATCGGGGTTTAGCTCGCGCAAGTACTCTTCAGATACCGAGAGCATGCCGCCTGTCCCTGCCGCCGGATCAAAGAGCGTTTAGAATCAGCTCCTCGAAGATGTAGCCCATCTCCAAATTGGAGACAGCTTTGGGATGCAGATCAATTTCGCTGAACTTCTGCACCAGCAGGAATAGCCTGTCAGCCTTGTCCAGCTTGGCAATGCGTTCCTCAAAGCCGAAATGGTCAAGAATATCCCGTGCACGACTTGAGAACCCCTTGATGTAGTTCGTCAAGTTGGCCGCAACGTTGTTGGGATCCCCTTTGAGCTTCTCGAATGTGAACTTACTGGTGTTGTAGAACGGTTGCCCGGAGACTCGGTTCAGAAGCGGGTCGAGGTTCGTCACCTTCCCGCCCTTCAGCTCCTTGTATTTGTCCAAGACCTTGTCCTTGGTTGGCTCCAGAACACAGTCCAGCCGCCGCAGCACCGTCATCGGCAGCATAACGTCTTTGTACTGGTTCGGGCGGTACGGGCCGCGCAGGAGCTCTGCCACCGACCAGATAAAGGACGCTTTTTCGGAGAAGTTTGTCATCGATAGAGGGAATTCACTTGACTGATGTCTGGCGAGGTTGGGTTACCGCGCCAATCGTCAACCAAGCATGAGTGGTTTTGGCGTACTATTGTTGAATTGCACAAAAAACAAAGGATTAGAAAGTCGTGACTTGCCCATTCTTTATCAGAACTCTGCATCCTTGATTGTTTCTTTAATTTAAGTAACTTACGGAGAAACGCAATAGCGGCAGGACGCGGTACTTCAGAAAAAACTGATGGCGTTCCAAAACGGAATGGAATCCTTGTCGAGAAAGGCTTAAACGTGACTGGCAATCGCACCCCTAAGCAACGCGAGGCCGACCGAATCTTAAGTATCGCAGGCCAATGTGCTCGGAGAATAACCTTGACGAGCAGTGGCTCGTTCAACAAGCGGAACGCTTTGCAAGATATGGGATTAGTGTTGACAGACTAACAACCTTAATCGGTCAAGCGTGCCGATTTCTCAAGCCAAAATTCTTAGAAAGTGTGTTTGAATCCAGCGACCCAAAAGAACTTGACTACTGTTATCGTCTCGGCGCGCGGTTCTTGAATGATGATAATCTCGATGCCCTTGAAAATATGGATGGCACCTTGGCATCACTTAGACAGTTCCTTGACGAAAATCGAGTTGATCTGGTCGCCGAAGGGTACCCAACAACAAAGGGAATTGCTCCGGATACCTTCGAAGCGATATTTGGCAATCTATTTTTTACAAAACTCCCCGTTGCAGTTAGCCATAAGAGTCGCTCCCATGGCCGTGTATCTGTCAAATATCAATGGGATATTGCCGAGGTTGGCCCGAGTCTCCAGATTTATCCAAGTGGAGCATCCGAGCAAACAGCGAGCAAACGACTCATCGACCTCATTGCCAGACCACTCGGTTTCCCGACAGGATCACAAGTTTACTTTCGAATACCGATAGGGGGGCAGGCTATCAATGTTGGCACTTATGACACGGCATGGCCAATGCCATTCTTATCGAACGAAGACGAAAAACGGATTGCTGAATTGCGGCCCAGTCTTTTCAAACTAAAGCAAGAAGCGGTCAAAATCTGCCGGGCGGCCCTTAAGCTCGACAAACCATCAGATGTGTTTAAAGACTATGCAGCATTGACAGCGGAAATATTCACCCTTGAGCATATTGAATTCCTAATGGACCGGGAGCATGCGTTTTATAAGTGGAAAGCACAAGTCGCTTGCAGCCGGCATTGCCAAACCTTGGTTGGACGGGGCTCGAGGCTTGCGGCTGCTTTGATATCGCTTTCCCAGCCGCCAAAGCGAATCGCAAAGTCATAGGATCAGTTTCAAAGGAGGCCAAAATCCTAACTCGACTGGCGCGGACGGAATGGCCGTCAACCTCCAAAGAAGACCTAAATTACTTTGCCTTTGTAGCCATGGGCCGGGGAAAGAACTTGCAGGTGATTGCGGAAAGGAGCCTTCAGGCCCCAATTCTGTCACTTAGCGGATTGCAGGCGCCAATCGTTTTCGATGAAAACGGAGTGGGACCGTGAATTGGTAATTAGGTACAGGACGGCTGGGAAGAGTGCAAAAGTGATCGAGCAACAAATTCGAGAAACGCTCGAGGAATATGCGTCAATGCGGGGGAATGAGGCTGTGTTCGATGACTTTGCCCTCACCTATTTCGGAGAAGGTCAATTGGTGGTCATAGATGACTATCGAAAGGTCATTTGGCAGACGAATGGTGGGAATATTGAATTTACTTTTTCGGAGCAGCAGAGGAAAATCGTAAAGCTCCTCCACGTGTATTGGCGAGCTGGGCAGATATCAGTTCGCGGCAGAAAATTAATGGAAGAAGCCATTGGCGACATCGGAAGCGAAAATTCGCCGACATTTTCAAAAGCAATGGAATCAAGAACCCCGCTTACGGTAAGGGAAGCCTGATTGAAGCATTACAAAGAGGCATGATACGACTGAATATTGCAAGACCCCCAAAAGGCCGCCACTGAAAGCTCTTTTTCAATCGTTAAATGTCCGGACATTGTCGTTAGCCAGCGGCAAGCTATTGCGGACCACTAAGCGATATGCCCCTCCCGTTTTGGTGGGGCATTTTTTTTGAATGAGCGGAAGCGAATGCGTCGCATAAATATTGTAAAAAAATAAGTTATGACCTCGGTAAGGACTCCACGCGCGAAGCCATCTTCTCGGCCGGTATTTACGGAGAGTTTGCAGACGCGAATTTCTGAATACTGGCCCGACAACCCGCAGAAGACTATTCAGCAGATTGCTGATCACTTTGGCCTGAGCGTCCCGGGGTTACAGGAGCACTAATCAACTACGACAGTTACCGGACCTCTACTTTAGAGTCTTGGTGGCACGTGAACAATTACTTGACGAACTGCTTTGGGACGCAGCCTTGAATGGCGTCAATGCCCAAGACCGCGCGTTGATCGACGTGAGAATCAGGATGAAAGGGATTCTGAACCGCACCAAAGCTGGCCGGATTGGGCTCAGTACTGAACACAACAAGCTGGAGGTTATTTTTGTTTGCGCCGATAAAGACGAAGACGATGACGAACTGTAACTTGGGCCAAGCTGGCGGGATGCGAATTGGCAGGCGGCATACGAAAAGGGAGTCTTCGCTTGAAGTGGTTTAAGCACGAAACGGATGCTAATCGATCCGAGGGCCTTGCCGCAATACGCGCACTGTTCGGCTTTGAGGGTATCGGATGGTGGTTCACGATACTGGAAATGGTCGCCGAAAAAATGGACGATACCGACCGTTGCCGCCTCGAACTCCCGCTCAAAGATTGGTGCTCGGCGCTCTCTACTAAGCCTCAGAAGTTCCGAACATACCTCAATGTTCTATCTCAGAACTGCAGAACATCGTTCTCAGAAACAGAGAAGTGCGGCGTTTGTTGTGTCCCCAGTAAGCATACCTAATCTATTGAAAAAACGAGATAACCACACAAGGAACTTGCAAGTCTCTTCTAAGTCACTTGCAAGCAAGAGTAAAGAGATAAGAGATAAGAGTAAAGATAGAGATGAAGATGAAGAAAATGATAAGACTACTTCTCCTATCGGAGAAGTAGTTGTCAACCGACTAGTTGACGTGCAGGAGTCGGACGGTGAATTGTTTCAAGCTTTTGATCCAGCAGATTTAGACAACCATGTCCAAAAAGAGCAGATTGATTGGAACCTGTACAAGGCCAAGTGGAACGCCATGGCCGCAGACATCCCGGCGATCTCGATGGTCAAGGAAATGACCGAAAGGCGCAAGCGAGCCTTGAAGGCCCGCATGAATTCTAAGCTCTTTGACTTCGACTTGTTCTTAGACAAGATTCGCGCCTCGCCGTTTCTTCGTGGCGAAAAGACGGACTGGGTAGTTGATTTCGACGCGGCCATTGCGCCGAAGATGTTCACAAAGATCATGGAGGGCGGATATGACGATAAGTTCAACTCAGCTAAATACAGAGACATTGGACGTGACGACGAGTCGGGGCAATGTCACTAAGACAATCGCCGAAGTCGTCGAAGAGTTCAAGATTGACCCCAGCGACAACGAAGACGGATATTGGACAAGATACACCTGCAAGCACTGTGGCGAAAAAACACATTGCAGCGACTCGGTTTGCCCAGACTGCTTTGATTATATTTTGGCGAAGGCGGGATCAACGCAACTCAGCCAATTCCGCAGTATGCAGGAGAAGATTGGCATTCCCAATATCTACCGCGATGTCAGTCTATCCCGATTCACACCAACACCCGGACAGAAACAAGCGCTTGAGCATGCACGACAGATGGGCAGGAAAGGTTACTCAGGGCCAGGCCTTGCGCTGTACGGGCCTACCGGCACGGGCAAGACATACCTTGCAGCGCTGGCCAACCGCTTCCTTTGGAACGGTGACAGCGTAATTTGGCTGGACGGGAACGACCTACGCAGAAGGATCAACCAAAGCTGGAAAGAGAAACCAGAAGACAGGCCACTCGGCCAAAACATCGAGAACGAAATAGCGACCTACAAGCTAATCGTGCTTGAGGACTTCACGCCGGGAGAAAGTCCGCCTGAATTTATGACATCATCCACAATCGCATTGCTGAACGCTATCTGGAACCAGGGTGACTCGATATTCTGCCTGTCGTCGAACCACACGCTCGCGCAACTTGGAAAGCTCGTAATGCCTAACATCGAGAACGACGAAAAGAACGGATTCATATCACGAGTCAAGTCTCTTGCAAATGGATTCGCGATTGCGGGAAAAGACATGCGAACGAAACGCGAGACATGATGGCTCAACCAACCGTAGAGAAAGCGACTCAGAATTCGTTACGATTCAATAATAGTTCATCAATTTAGCTAAACAGAAAGGGATCCTGAATGGGAAAAGCCCAAAATCTATTGTCACATGCGCCCAATTTGACAGCTACGGAGTCGCTCTGGACGGTCGACGACGTAGCGGCATATCTTCGCGTCGCCGTCCAGTCCGTTTACCGCTGGGCGTCCCAAAACAAAATCCCCTGCCGTAAGGTCGGGGGATCGTTGAGATTCGAACCGGAAGAAGTGAAAGATTGACGGCAGCAAAGCCTAAGCGCCGTGGCCGCCCGCCAAAAGGCCTTGAAAATTGACTTTCTGCATTTCGCGCGATTTGTGCTCGGGCAAGAGGTGAAGGTACTTCTCGGTCATCTTAACGCTGGTGTGACCAAGGTATTCTGAAACGACTTTGATATCAATGCCGCTCATTAGGCAAACCGTCGCAAACGTGTGCCGGAACGTGTGCAGCGAAACCTGACCCCTAAGGTCGATTCCTTCCTTCTGTAGATTCGGTCACAAATCGCACCATGGCTGCCGGGGCGGAGCCCACGCCTTGCCGTTCGCAGTTGTAAACACGTATATGAACCCCGTCGAGGAAGCCCGTGGAGTATTTCGCGGGCTTTCGCCATGGGAACGGGCCTGGCCACGCCTTGTCTTGGGTTGCCAGCTCTTCTTGATGCGCACGAAAATCAGTCCGTTTTCAAAATCGACTTCTGACCACCCAAGTTGCGCAACTCGCCGTCGCGCAGTCCGGTCGTCAACAATAGCGAATAGAACGGCAACTGATAGGTAGTGGCATGCTTCGTAATTAGGCGATTTCGTCCTTTGTGAAGATTCGGACCGCCTGGGATCGACCTTGTAGCGTTTGACCCCGGTTGCAGCATTCTTTCGGATGTATTCGCGTTCTTCCGCCCACTTGTAGAACATCTTCAGGGTCGCCAGTTCGTCGTTCCAGGTTTTGTCAGGAAATCAAAGGCCGTCGCGATGCCACAAACTCGTCGATCTCGGCGGTCCTCAAGTCCGAGAAGTTCGCCTTGGCGACATTCTCGATCCAAGTTTGAAAGTGCATCAAATGCTGCATTTGCCGTTTACGCCATGGCGGTGACCTCCTTGTCCAGCACCTCGGTTTGAAAGAGCTGGAAGGCCCATTCATTGCTGATCGAGTGCTTGCCTAATCTGGACAATTCCGAGTTCCAAGTTCCGAAATGATTTCACCCAGCTTAACCTCGGCGAGCTTCTTTGAAGTGACTCCAAGCGAACGCTGCATCAGTTTCCCCATTTTGGCTGAACTGCGCTGCCAGAATTTTTCCTCTTTTTGTAGATAGTCGCCATGTGAACTCCGTTACAATCTATTCTTTTGACAATTCTTTGACAAAAGAAGATACCAAATGACCCCTTTGTCGCTCTATGAAATTCACAGTTTAACAGGGGGCTTTTTAGTGGAGACGGCGGGAATCGAACATCGTCATCGTCCCACCGCAGAATAAACGTCGCTGCCAGACACCTGCACGGTCAGCCCGGTCGGCACATGCACCGCAGCGATCGAGCCGATATGATAGGCCTGCACGTCGTCCACATACCATCCTTCGCGATTGACCCCGCATCTGACCCGAAGCGCCAGCGCAATTGCACGTCGCTGCCTGCAAATGCCGCCAGATCAAAATGCCCGCCCACTCCCAGATTGTGCCCGCGTAGCACGGTTGACCGGGCAACTGACCCAGAATACGGGTTGCGCTCCCGCCGACCGACGTGTTAGTCTTGGGGGTAACCTTCCGCCGGAGTGATCGTCGTGGCGCCGCCATTCACGGATATCCTCCAGCCAACCGCCGTCATAGGCCGAGTCCGGAGAGGCCGTGGAAACCTCCGAGTCAATCGTATGCCAGAATTCGAGCACAACGTCTGAGGGTAGCGCAGTAAGGATGGGCGAAATCAGGCGCGCGTCCTGTAGATTGGCATACGTGCCGGTGCCAGTATCGCCGCACTTGTAGGAATGCGTTCCGGTTCTGGCCTGCTCAACACTGACGTGCCATTGCCTGCTCCAGCCCACCGCCGCCTTCTTCTGTCCAAACCGGGAGCGCCGCTCCGAACGACCTGACATCAATACGACCACGGAGGCGATTGTAAGCCTGCGGGACCCTTGGGTCCGTGGGAATCCGGCGTGTCCACCGAGGTAACACGAATTCCGCAGGCCGCCGACGATGCAACGTTCATTACCCAAGTGAATTGACCGTCATTCCGTCGTATTGGTTCGGCCAACGAGCTCCACGGGCCGCCCGCACCATTGCGCGAAGTAGATCAATGTTCACGTTTCCGGTCACGAGGCCCGGTGCCCGTTGGGTCAACGAACGTGGAATCTGTTGCCATAATTCGCCGCCATTGGGCGATAATAAAGCGCAAACGTCGGGTCAATTGCCCCAGTGATATCCGTAGTGAACATAGCGGCCCGCCCTGTCCGCCAAGGTTGTTGGAACCCGGTGTCGGCGTTCCAGTAGCAAATTTCCAGTCCGGATGTGATTGATATCCCTGGATGCCCACCGTCGCATAATCGTTGTCAAACGAAATGGGTTTGGCGTGCGGGTTCACGTCCTGATACTGGACCATAATCTTGTTGTCGCCCGTCGGGCCCGGATAGCCCGAGATGGATCATACAGAATCACCTGGAACGTCTGCGGTGCCGTGCCACTGGCCCACAAACACCGCACCTCCCACTGATAATCACGCGACCGTTGGCGACTCGTCCGTGAGGTACACGCCGCCAGTTGGCCACGCCTCGGCATGATCAGGTCATCCCAGTAAGCCGCGATCTGTCTGGCGGACCGAGCGGCGATCCCATGTGGGATTTTCGGTAATCAATCTGCGTGGTCGCCGAACGAAACCATCCGTTGGAGCAGATCGTAATCGTGTCGTAGTCCTGAACATAGTAGGAAACGTGAAGGGCAAATATGTGCGTCGTCATGTCGTCCTGATCTTCACCCCGTCGGTGAAGCCCAACGACTGGCCCGTGCCTCCCAAGCCGGGAGCGATCCCTAATCCAATCGTAAAGCGGCGCTGCCCCGGCAGGCTGCAAGTCGCCATTCATACGCAATGTGGCCGTACGCCCGGCCCGGTAGCGCTGGTCGGCGTTGCGAGGCCAATCGTCTGCAAGAACGTCACGGAATCGCGAACACCGTTCGCGTCAGTGACCACCAGTTGCATTGGCACTTGCATGCTCCTGGTGCATGGCTGACCGCCGTTATGACGTAGGGATTGCTCTTTACTGCCGTCACGCCGAACATTGACGTTTCCGTGGTGCTTCAATGAGTCACTGACCGCAACATAGCCTCGACAGTGAACGGGTAAAACCCCTGCGGCGCTGCTCAAGCCCGCCGATCCGTCATTCGACAGGTGACCGTGAAATTACCGGAGTCACCTGGATCGAGGCGGGTTGTTACTGTCGGTGTAGGCCGCGCTGGCAGAAAAGCAGCACTGGCGGCGTCGGGCGTCAAATCAACGCGCACTGACTGCGTTCCCGCCGACGAAGCCAAATTCTGGTACAGCACAACCGGTTCGTGGTGGAATACCGCCGACCCCGATGCGGTAGGCCGCGCTCTCGCCGCTGCAGCGCCGACCTGATGTTGATAGGTCTGAACCCGGGAAACGATCGTGACGCCCGGCGACGAGCTGGTCAACGTTCCCGTAATGCCTGGTAACCGTGTTGATGTCCCGGTGTTCTGCAGACGATACTGGAGATCAACCGTCCTGCCCGGGTTCAAAATATCGTTATTGTCACCGATTTGTTCCGGGCTGACGTTGTCGCCAACATTAGTAATGTTGCTGAACGATTTTCAACGACGCGCCCACGTTTATCACATTGATGGTCGAAACGTAGGCCTTAGGTTCCTTTCCCGGACACTACGATGTTCATGGTCCCGGTCGTCGGCGTGCCCACGGCGAGATTGATCCGTCTGTTGGCATCCGTATAACCGCGAGCGAAGGTCTCCGCACCTTTCGTCAGGCCGACCAAAGGTTAGCCACGGGATTTCCGCCCGCGCTCACCGTGATGCCGATATTGTCGTGCCGCGGGTAATCGAAGCCGGATGCACTACCGCGTCAAGATGTGCGGCGTATCAAGGGTACACCGGCACACCCGGGTCGCCCTGTCAGGTTGCAACTACGCCGCGAAATCTTCGTAACGTCACCCTGTTCCGAGCCGCCGCCGACCGGACCAATAGCTGCGGTATACCTCGAGCTTCGCGCCGATCAATGCATCCTAGTTTCCCCGTGCGTCCAGCGAAAGGCTCCGCATGCCGCCGCCGTCGAGAATATTATTGTATCGCGAGTGCGCGCCTGCCCCCGACATGCCAACGCAGCGATCGAATGGCCGCCGCGCACAAAGTCCTCATTCAGCGAAGCGTCGCCGCCAAACGTACCCCCGTAGCGCAGGTGACAACCCACGTAAACGGCCAACGCTCGTTCACCGCCACACCTACCAACCGGCCCGAGTTGAACTCGCAATCCACGACATGCGGTCATTGAACACGCAAACCCGGCTTCCAATCGCGCTTCCAGCGTCGGCGTTCTCATGCCGCCTTCAAACACGTCGAAATCTACTGTCGGCCGCCTGGTGTTATGGGTTGTCGCATATACTGCTTCGTTGACGGATTGGACGGCACCTACCAGAGTATGCGCCGCGCAACATGCCCGCCTCAAAACCATCCGTCCGGCCATACGGATCCGATTCATAACTGATGATGTTCAATCATCGTCTGCAAATTCAAATTGCCGGCGGAGGGGAGGCGGCCCACCGCGATATCCGGTTACCGGATCAGGATTGATGTCCCCGATCGTTGCATACGTATTGTCCAGGGTCCCCGTTGCCAGGGCGTGTGGTGCCGCGCATCCGGGTCGCCTACCAACGTCACGTATTCCAGGCGCCTTGCCGCTGTCAAACTGATTTTGGATATAGGTGCGGATGCTGGTCGCCGATGTTCCGGTCTTGCGTCGTCGTGGCAATGTGACTGCCATAGCCCGCTTACGGCGCTAATCCACCAGCGCTTGCACGGGGCCAAGACAGTCGCGTTCGGATCGTGAGATAAAGATGGCGGCCCGGCATCACGGGCGGGGCGTCAAGCGAACTGCCCCTCAACCTCGGAACGTTCGGTACAACTCCTTGAGCTCGGTGACAGATATTCCGGACGTGAGTCAGTTCTAGTTGACGCCTGCGCCCTCCTACGTTTTGCAGCGTAACATCCACGTGAATACGTTCTAACCTCGCGTGTCACCGGATTTACCTGAACCGGATTGATAGTCACAAGCACAAACCCGTACGTCCCTTATGGTCGCCGGTTCCGAGACCTCCACGACATTGGCCGGATACCAATCGTTATGGCTCAGAATTCCGGGCGCGCAGCGCTACCGTTTCATCCAGAGCGTTGGCGCCTTCCGCCAACGGCAAGTGCGGCGCGGGCGGGTAGGGAAGGGTGGAGGTCGAAAACCAGATCGCACATTAAACCGATAATTGCCCTGGCCGTGTCAATCATGATCGCGGACAATACGCGGTACTTCCGGAGCACCCGGCAGCTCATGCACCGCCTCACCGCCGTTCATATGCACCCAGCCTGGCTGACGCTCCGGCGAAGTCCATGGTCTCCCCGTAGTAGTCTCTCCGGTACATCAATTCCGCAGTTGAATGGCGTGTAATCGTGGTTCGTGGCCGCAACAGAGGCTGTCACCACGTCTTGCCGACCCGCAAAAACGACTGGGAATCGCCGGCAAAACTGCCTGAACCGCCTGTCCTGAACCACCGACCGTGGCCCATGCCGCCGATTGACCAAAGAGAAAACCAAATAGTAATAAACAATCCTGTAGGCAGCATCGTATCTCCAGAGTTTCAATCACCTTCGCCGCTGACTGCGGGTCCGCATCATGTATAACTCGCATTATGGCCTATCTCCTGCCCCAGCGCAAGTTCCGGTCTGACCGACGCGAAGATTTTTTTCGTATGAATCGCACCGCAATAGTCAACAATTTAACGCTCATCGCCCCATATTGCTATAGCATTCCATAGTGCAAACGTCTCGGCATGTCCCCAGTTCGGGCCGATCCGCAGCCGCCCCATTCCAGAGGAACCATAGATTTGCACTCGAGGGTTCAGGTCACGGGAATCTCACTTGAAACTCCCTTGGTCAATGGATCAATCAGCCCCCATACCACGACGACGCGGCAATCTCTTCCAGCCCTGTTCCCGGCCCTACGCCCGGAAACAGGCGGGACTGCGTCCGAAGTTTGCCGCGAAGACCTTCTGTCCGAATCCCCGCCTCTTGCAGCGCATGGCCGAGCTTGAAGACCCGAAGTCCAACGCATCACGGACGAGCAGGGCGCTTCGACCCGCTCTAATGTACCTGACGAGTATGCCCAACAGCTTGAAGTCAGCCGCAGATAAACTGGCGCGACTGCTCCGCGCCGGCGTCGCCATTGAAGAGTCCCGCGACTTTCACCCATCCTGCAGACCGTTGCCGATGCCGGAGCGGCAGGCTGGGCCTCCGCCGTCGTTTACCTGTTTGACACTTTCGAAATCGTTGACGCCAGCTCTGCGGCGTTTGCGACGAAGACATCGCCGATCCCGTGCAGCAAACCGCCGCCGGCGTCCGGAACGCGCGCGGGATGTACCTGAATCAATTCCGACGAGTTCAAAAGGCCGCTCAACTTCATCAAGGCCGAGCGGCTGCAAGAAGCTATTGGAGCGCATAGCGAGTTCCGGGCCGCCGGCCATGCCCGGTGATGACTGGGATCCGATGGACCCGGTCTACGTCCCAATGTACTTCGAGCACGGGTCAGCCGCTTTCGGAAATATCAACTGTGACGATCCCGGCCAACGGTAAGCGCCTGACGGCCGATGTCTTCCAGTGCATCTCGAAATCTTTCGCCGACCTGCCGCAAGATTGAAACCGTGCGGCTGCTCAACTCGGCAAGCGCAGATCAGTCGCAAACGGTGGGAGAGCGAAGAGAAAGTAACGTACAATTCTGGCCCGCTCCGCCGACAGCTTCCTGCCTGCGGATGACCTGTTCCGGGAGTGCAACGATGCACGCTCGCGATCTTGGCTGCGAGTACGATGACATCATCGGCCACCGCCCGTCGGTGCCCGCCTGCTATCGCCGATGCCGCTGTTCGAAACTTGGCCGCCATCGCCGCTACCCGCCAGAAGACCGCAAAATTTTGAATGGGTACACCTGCGCAAAGACGCGCTGAACTGAATTGCGGAAAACTCGCTCGTACACGAGGTCAGTGGCCGCAACATGATTATGGCGGGTCGTCCGTGACTTGACCGACAAACGCCGCATGGCGAGGGATAAAGAGACTTCCGCGACCGCCTGCAGCCTTCTTGTCAGCTCGTTCCATGGACTTAATCTATTCGCAAATCCGAAAATCCTCGTCTCGCGTTTTAGCTTCGAAGTCGCGGTACCGAGCCTCTACGATTCCGCCACCGACGAACTCATCCTGGTTGGCAAAGAACACCGGGTTGGCCGCTTCGGCTTTCGCGTGCCCGCAAACATGTGTGTCAAGACCCGTACGAGCAGACAGGCGAGCCTGTCGCAGATCCGTTCGCCGCCCGGCGTCCGGATTACGCGCATGCCGAGCTGCGTCGTATTGGGTTGCAGTACCTTCTCTGCGTGCTGCTCCGCGTGCCTGCGACCAACAGATTTGGCACCATCTGGCTCGGCGACACGCGGCAGGCGCTGTCCGCGGAACGGGCTGTGACGGATCTTGAGTTTTCTTGGCCATGGTGCCATTGAATGTCG